>JASLNQ010000249.1 GCA_030745955.1 Dehalococcoidia bacterium
GTATCCAACCGGCGGCAAAACCGAGTTCCCGATCTGGCGCGAGGTTTCGATCGCCTACCACGAGGGTGTGCCGGGTCATCACTTCCAGATCGGCACGAACGTCGCGATGACCGATGAGCTTTCGAGGTTCCAGCGTCTGCTCGCCGGGACCTCAGGCTATGTCGAAGGCTGGGCGCTGTATGCCGAACGGCTCATGGGTGAACTGGGCTTCCTCGAAAACCCCGATTACTACATGGGGATGCTCGATGCCCAGGCGTTGCGGAGCGTGCGCGTGATAGTCGATATCGGGATGCACCTGGGCCTGGAAATCCCAGGACACTCGGAGTTTCACCCGGGGGAGGTCTGGAACGGCGACCTGGCGCTCGAGTTCATGCGGGAGCGTGTGCACTTCCCCGCCGATTTCATAACCTCGGAAGTCGACCGGTACCTGGGCATCCCCGGCCAGGCGATCAGCTACAAGGTCGGCGAGCGGGCCTGGCTCGAAGCACGCGATGTTGCGAAGACGACTGCAGGCCCGAACTTCGACCTCAAGGAATGGCACAACAGGGCACTCAAACTCGGTCCAATGGGCCTCGCCCAGATGAAACGTGAACTGACATAAGCCGATCCCAGTCCCTTCCCTCTGCCGGTGAAAAGGCCCGGATGCCGGAGTGCCTCCCCCCTCGTTACTTCTCCCCGGTGGAGAAGGTTAGGTTGAGGGGGAATGCTTTCAACGATGGAGCAAGGCCATCGACGGAATGCCCCTGGGTGACCAGCACTATTTCGACCCCTGCAATCCACCACCGACAGCAACCTCCATCAGTCCACCCCAAAAGCCCTGTCCCCACAACCACTGAACCGTCACCGGCCCGACCGGCATCGAAACTATATTCAACAACTGACCGTGCAAAACACAGGAAGAGCGGACGAAGGCGAATTGCAGGTACTGATCACAGATAAGGCCCGAGCAAACCTGAACGGGCGTGACCGACCGGTAGCACTCGACTACATCGCCGGACTCGGCTGAGGCGGCCACGCATCGGTGTCGGTCGACACCTACGCCCGAAAAGCCAACAAATCGGCTTACCAGACCGTCAGGGACATGGGAGTCGAAATACTCGTCTCCAAGAACCTCGTAGCACGCGCCAGTGCAGTCCTTATCGAGCAGAAGAGCTTCCTGTGGTTCAAGTGGCTTTCGGTCAGGGCACAACTCGCCGGCCACGCGGCTTGAAGCCACGGATAATCACCCGTCCGTGAGACGGGAACATGCCACAGAAACCCAGACCGTGCGTAAATTGGTCAGTTGTTACGCTCGCAGGCTTGTGGCTCAGTGACCTCGGGTTGGAGGTAGCGCAAAATACACCGTGTTGTCGGATAAGATTCAGCAGGGTTCGAATACCGGGGAGATGAGCCGTGTCATCCGATTCTCGTGATAAATCTGCTGTCTACTACGACCTGTCACCGACCAATCCCGAAGATGTGCCGTTCTATCTGGACCGGATCTCTGGACCCGACGCAACAATCCTCGAATTGGGTTGTGGTACCGGGCGTGTACTTTTGCCGCTGGCTTCGTCCTGCAGGTATATCCATGGCATTGACCGCTCTGAAGCCATGCTTGATATCTGTCGAAACAAACTCTTGTCATCAGGCATCCCCGCGGTGAAGGCATATGTAGAACTGGGCGATATCTCTGACTTCGATCTTGACCGAAAATTCGATTTCATAATCGCCCCGTTCTGAGTGATACAAAACCTGGACACTGATGACCAGGTAAACGGATTGTTTCGGGGTATCCGGAACCATCTCAAACCAGACGGCACCTGCATCCTCAATGTCTTCAAACCGAACCGAAATCGAGATGAATTAGTCGGGTACTGGCAGTCACAGGACGAGAAACAAGATTGGGAGACTCGGATCGATGGCGATCGATTAACCCGACACAGCAGGGTTGTTCGAGTCGATCCGCAAAATCTCGTTGTCTATCCTGAACTTGTATATCGCCGGTACCGGGGAGACGACCTGGCGGACGAAACTATTCTGAGTATCGCGATGCGGTGCTACTACCCGGAAGAGTTCATCAGCCTGATTGAGGACAAAGGATTCAAAGTACGTGATCGGTGGGGTGGCTATGCTGGTGAATCCTACGGTGACGGACCGGAATTGGTCGTCCAATTCGATGATTCCGCGTGACATCTTCGGGTTGATTCACTGAACTGGAGCGCTCGTCTTAGAGGCAACAGAAAGGCCCGGATCACACGATCCGGGCCTTATCGCGTCTGTAATGCGTCGTTGTCTAGGCGAATCCCTCGTAAAAAGCACCCACCAGCAATCCGAACAGCAGGTGAACAATGAGCACACCCATCGCCGTCATCATGCCCAGGTTCAGTCCGAAGAATCCCGGCGCTTCTACCGCACCGTCACGAATCCCCCGGTGAATTGATGCCTTGATCATGCCGAACGCGATTCCCACGCCGACCCAGTGAATTGCCCCGAACAGCAGGCCCCACGCAACCAGACTGCTATCGATATCGAGCCATTGGTAGAGCGCCGCGTGCGCCGAGGCGAAAACGAGGCTCATCACCGCGTGGATCATCAGGCCGATCCCGTAAGCCATGCCCGAAACCGGCATCATCATCGTACCGAGCATCTTCAGCAGGTCCATCTTCATCTGGTCGGGCATCATCATCCGTCCCACGTAGATCGGGATCAGCATGATCGCGCCTGCAAGTAGTCCTGCACTTAACGCTGCTGGAGAGTTGTATTCCAAAGCCGTGTACCTCCGCTAAAGTCCGATTCTCAATGGCCACGCTACAGACCATCCACTGGCCTCGCTTGCCGTCCTCGCAATCAATGTGATGCAGATTCGCCATAGAACGGTTCCATCTGAGTTCTGCGCCGATTTCACCCGTGCCCACATCAAACGGATAATCGTTAAATGCAGCAGCCCTGGTTATCACGACAAAAATATCGACAGTTCAAACTGAGTAGGAGTTGCGCCGGGTGGCGATCGACCGACAGAAAAGTGAAATTGCTCCGGGCCGAATAATGAAGACCGCCGACTCGGTTTTTCACGAACTGACTCGCTCGATGTGTCCCGAGTGCAAAGACATCATCAACGGCGAAATCCACCTGACCGGTGGCCGGGTCGTGCTGCGCAAGCGGTGTCCCGCCGGCTGCAACGACGGCAAGCCATGGGAAGTGCTGATATCGCCCGACGCCGAGGACTATCTCCATCAACAGCGGTACAACAAGCCGGGCACCATCCCCCTCGAGTTCAGCACGGAGATCAACGAAGGCTGCCCCTACGACTGCGGACTGTGCCCCGATCACAAGCAGCACGCCTGCCTCGTGCTCATCGAGGTAAACACGGCCTGCGACCTGGCCTGCCCAACCTGCTTTGCCAACGCTGGCCCCGGCTACAACATCGATATGGCCGACTGCGAGCGGATGCTCGACACTTTCGTCCGCACCGAGGCCCAGCCTGAAGCCATCCAGTTTTCCGGCGGCGAACCCACGCTTCATCCCCAGTTGTTCGACTTCATGAAGCTCGCCAAAGAAAAGGGCGTGCGCCACGTGATGGTGAATACGAACGGCCTGCGTATCGTGCGCGATCCCGAGTGGGCGGAACAGTTCGCAGCACTCGACCCTACGGTGTACTTCCAGTTCGACGGTCTCCGTGACGAGACCTATGTCACGCTCCGCGGTGAGCCGCTATTGAAAGAGAAGCTAAGAGTCCTGGACAGGCTTGCCGAGTTCGACCTCAACACGATCCTCGTCGCCGCCATAGAACGCGGTGTGAACGAGGACGAAGTCCCGGCTATCGTCAAATTCGGTCTCGAACACCCGGCGGTCCGGGCGGTGATGTTCCAGCCGGTGACCCACACTGGCCGCCACCCCGAATTCGATCCGATGGACCGCGTGACAATTCCCGAGGTGATCGAGCGGATCGATGCCGGCATGGAAGGAGTCTTCGTGAAGAGCGACTTCGTGCCGGTGCCGT
>JASLNQ010000024.1 GCA_030745955.1 Dehalococcoidia bacterium
GCTGAGATAGAACCTCATGAAGGCCTTCATTTCCTCGCGCTGGAGCGAAAAGTTGTTTACGTATATGTAGAGCGGCCTTGAGAGCGGCTTGTAGCTCCCGTCGTTGATGCTCGACACGCTCGGTTCGACACACCCGGAGCCGTCGTCCACCCCCAGCACCTTCAGGACCTCTCGATTTTCGGCGTAGTAGGCAAAGCCGAAGTAACCGATCGCGCCCCGGTCGCCCATCACGCCCTGCACCAGCACGTTGTCGTCGGACGATGCCGTGTAGTCCGATCGGCTGGCGTCTTCTTCACCGTTGATCGCCAGCGTGAAGTAGTCGAACGTGCCTGAATCGGTGTCGGGACCGTAGAGCCGAATCTTCTTGTCGGGGAGACCGTCTCTCACCTGGTTCCAGTTCTTGACCTTCGAGCCCGGTTCCCAGATTCTTTTCAGTTCGTCGACAGTGACACAGCTGACCGTGTCGTTCGCAGGATTGACGACGATCGATAATCCGTCGAAAGCAACGATGAATTCGGTGAACTCGATCCCGTTGGCCGCGGCCTCTTCACGCTCTGAGTCCTTGATGGGGCGCGAGGCCTCTGCGATATCGATTTCGCCATTGACGAACCGCTTGAATCCACCACCCGTGCCCGAAATTCCGACCGGGATCTGGACATCGGACCGTTCCTTGCGGAACTCTTCGGCCACGGCCTGGGAGATCGGGAAAACGGTGGACGAACCGTCGATCAGGATTTCTGCCGACGCGCCCCCCGAGGCCCTGCCATCGCCGCAGGCGACGACTGTTCCGACCAGGAGCAGGGCTATCGCTACGAGGAGACGCCTTGAATGGCTACCGAAGCTTGCGTTAAGCACTTTGACCGGAACTCCTACGCCCTTTGCGGGCCGGGGTTTGTGGATTGTATGCAGGTTTTTGAATTTCGTTTCCCCTACAGGTTCGGTAATCACCATTAACAGGGCGTTAACGGGACCGCCCGCATCGTTAACAACGAGTTAAACATGGCGAGGGTGTTGCAAGTGCTGGTCAATCCGCCGCCACCCGATTTCCCGTTGATAGGTACTCACATTAGTCACAGGAGCGCGCACCTCCACCCAGGGTCCCCGCGATTCGTAGTGTGAAATGGGTCCTGGCGTGTAGTTGCAGCGAGTGCTGGTAGGTTCAGAGCTGGCTGAATCGTGGAGTCTTCCTGCTTTGGCAGTTGATCCCGGATCAAGTCCGGGATGACAGGGTGCGATGGTGCCCAGCAAACCTTGCGTTCGGTCTAGTCGGCGACAGGCACGGTGAACGTGAACACGCTGCCCTCGCCGGGTGTGCTTGTTGCCGATATCGTGCCGCCATGGCCTTCCACGATGTGGCGGGAAATCGAGAGGCCCAGGCCCGTGCCGGATTGCGATCGCGCAGCATCGGTCTTGAAGAACCGTTCGAAGATATGGGGCAGGTCGCCGGATTCGATGCCCACTCCGGTATCCGTAACACTGAACCAGACCGAGCGATCGTCCACCCAGCTGTCGATGATTATTTCCCCGCCCGGCGGGGTCCACTTAATCGCATTGCTGATGAGATTGGAAAACACGTGGTCAATGCGCCCGGCATCGACATTGACCGGCGGAAGCGCCTCCGCAACATTCGATTGCAGTTCCAGTTCAGATTCCTGGGCGATTGCCGAGAACCGGTTCAGGGCGGCGGCGACCAGCGCCTTCGGCTCAGCCTTTTCGAAGTCGAGCGACGACTGGCCCGTCTCCAACCGGGAGAGCTCAAGCATCTCCCCGATCAGTGCATCCATGCGGTCGACATCTTCCCGGATCAGCTGGAGAAACCTCGCACTCCCCCCGGGATCGTCGATCGCCCCGCGCTCGAGTGTCTCAGCCGACGCCCGTATTCCCGCCAGTGGTGTGCGCAACTCGTGCGAAGCGTTGGAAACGAACTCGCGGCGCGTGGTGTCGAGCCTTCGGATGTCGGTCAGGTCGGTCAGCAGCAGGAGCGCGCGCACCGACTCGGTCCCGGGCCGTGGGAACGGCGTCGCCAGCGCGATGAGCGTGCGCCGGCTGTCGAACAGCTCTATTTCGGCGTTCGTCTGCTGTTCGTTTTCGATAGCCGAGACCACCACCCGGTTCACGTCAGGGTGATTCGTGAGCGACGTGAGCTGCATTCCTGGCTCAACCTGCCCGACTGTGCCCAGCAACTCGCCGGCGGCCGGGTTCGCCGATTCGATAACGCCCTCAGCGTCGACCACGACAACGCCCTCACGCATTGAATCCAGTATCGAGGCCAGGCGGATCCTCTCGCCAGCTTCCTGGGCGATATCGCTGCCGACCCGGTCGACGAGCCTGTTCACTGCCCGCGCCAGCCGGGCCAACTCCGCAGGACCGGTCGGGTTGGGCCGGTGCGACCGGTCTATCGATGTCATCCGAATAATGTCTTCGGTCAGGTCGGTGAACTGGCGTGTAAGGCGTAACGAAAGCCAGAGTACGGTGACCATGGCAAGGAGCCCGGCGAATACCGTCCCCACAATGCCGAACAGCAATGTCCCGACCGAAACGAGCACCACCAGTGCCGCCACCTCGGCCAACATCCGCCATCTTAGAGAGATACTACCCAATTACGACTCTCCGTTCGTAACTCCCAACTTCGCACTCCCCACCCGTAATCCCGGTCTGGCTTTCCGGCGTCGAGTGCACAGTCGCTCAGACATTGATCCGATACCCCACGCCCCTGACTGTGCTCAACAGCGTGGGCTTCGCCGGGTTTTTCTCGATCTTGAGGCGGAGCCACCTGACGTGGACATCCACGGTGCGGGTATCGCCAGAGTACTCGAAACCCCACACCTCATGCAGCAGCTGGTCGCGGGTGTAGACGCGGCCCGGGTTCGCCGCCAGGTGGGCGAGCAGGTCGAACTCCCGGGGGCGCAGTTCAAGGGATTCGCCGGCCAGCGTCACTGCGCGGGAGGCCCGGTTTATCATGAGATCGCCCAGGTCGAGCACCTGTTCGGTGCTCGATTGCGAAACCGATTTGATCATCTCCATGCGGCGGACCTGCGCACCGACCCGTGCGATGAGCTCGCGCATGCTGAAAGGCTTCGTCACGTAATCGTCGGCGCCCGATTCGAGCCCGCCGATCCGGTCGATTTCGGTGTCGCGGGCGGTCAGCATAATCACGGGCACGATCGAACCGTCCCGCCGCAAGGCCTTGCACACCTCGATACCGCTCAAGCTCGGGAGCATGAGGTCGAGCACCACAACATCCACCGCTTCCTGGCGGGCACTGACAAGCCCCTCGCCGCCATCGCTGGCCAGGATGACCTCGAACCCTTCGGCGACCAGGTTGTAACGCAGCGCCTCCCGGAGCGTGCGGTCGTCCTCAACTACGAGGACCCTGAATTTTCGGTTCGGCAGGGGGGTGGCGGTCACGCGCGAGATCTCCGGTTCGGCCAGGAAAAGCTATTCAGAGACTGAGTATACGTTCAATGCGCCGGGGTTCTGTACATCCGCGTCCCGGGGGGCGCTCGCATGACTCCCGCATTACTCGCCAGGTCGCCGGGTCGTCGAATTGCGGAATCGAAGTGGGGCCGTGCCGCCTGCGGTCAGGCTGCGACCGGCTCTTTGTCGTCGACACCCTCGGCCACGTACTCACGAGGCAGCCGGACGGTCATCGTGGTGCCCTGCCCGACTTCGCTTTCGACGGTGATGCTGCCGCGGTGGAAACCGACGATCATGTCGCAGAAGTAGAGTCCGACACCGGTGCCCGACTGCATTCTTGTCGCTTCGTTATCGGCCCGGAAGAAGGCACCGAAAATATGCGATATATCTGCCCGCGCGATGCCAATGCCGCGGTCGGTCACTCGCATGATCACATCTTCGTTGGTAGACGTCACAGCAATCGAAATTTCGCTATTTTCACCCGAGTACTTCGCAGCGTTGGTTACGAGATTGGAAAGTACCTGGGACAGGCGTACCTTGTCCGCAAACATCTCGGTGCGTTCAGCGGGTAGCTCAAGGGTTAGCTTTTGATTTTTTTCCCACACGACGGGTGCGAACGATTCTGCAAGTTCCGCAACCACTTCCCCGACATCGAACCTGACGGGCTCGAGTTCAAACTTGCTCTGCTCGATATGGGTCGCGTCGAGCAGGTCGTCGATCATGACGGCCAGCCTGCGGCCGCTGCGCTGGATAATTCCCAGCTGCCTGTCCTGCTTGCTAACCAGGTTCCCGAACTTGTTCCGCTTCAGCACGTCGGCAAATGCCAGGATGCTGGTTAGCGGTGTGCGCAGTTCGTGAGAGACCGTTGTCAGGAAATCGGACTTGGCCAGTGCGACCCGCTGGAGCTCACGCTTCTCGGCCTCGGCACGTTCACGTTCGAGCCTTGTCTCGGCCAGTTCCATCGACCGTGCGTGCATCTCGGCGGCGGCAATGGCCCCCGCGATGTTAGATGCGACGGTGTTGAGTAAAGAAAGATGATGGGGCCTGAACTCCTGGCGTGGAATTCCAACGACCGAAATAGCACCGACGACGGCATCTCCGA
Source organism: Dehalococcoidia bacterium (assembly GCA_030745955.1). The sequence goes on from JASLNQ010000024.1 coordinate 4,520, forward strand.
TTTTCATCTTCGCGGAGAGCACCTGTCGCTGTTGTGGTCCGCTGACAACAGGAGTCACACCGAAAGACCACCGGTCTTCAGTGCCGTCAGCGACTCCTGTTGCCAGCGAGATTGACACACCGTTCGCCGGAACAATTTTCCAGAGGTCATGCGCAAAGTCAGGCATTGAACTCTTGATGTCCAGCGATGAGCTGATCGTCTTGGCGATCGCGGAGATCGTTTCACGTTCGATGAGCTCGCGTCGCAGCCGTTTGTGCAAGCGGAGGCTCGCGAACGAACCGGCGACTGCGTCCGCCAGTCGCTGTGCGGTGTGGAGGCTGGCATCGTGGTAGTCGCGGGGCAAGCGAGATGCCACGATAAAAACGCCAATGACAGTCCCGTCGGCGATGATCGGGGCAGTGATCATCGAGCGCAGGCCTGCCTTATACATCCACCAGGCCGGAGACTTGCCGCCGTGGGCAGCCTCATCGACCTCGCACATTGCGGCTGTCTTGGTCGCATAAACCTCGGACTGGGGCACAGCGTCGAGGCTCATCGACCAGGAATCGGACATTCCGCTGATCCTTGTTCCGCACTGGATCAAGTTCTCAACGGTCCACTCGGAATGGTCTACCTGCGCCAGGCTGAAGTAGTCGAAGTGGACTATTTTCGCCAGGTGTTCGGCAAACCGCTTCCGGTGGTTGGGCGACTCGAAGTTATCTCCGAGTATCTGTCCGGCTTCAAGCAGGAGCGATTCTCCGCCGTCACGACCCGTGGTGAGACCTGTGACCTTTGAGAGCCAGCTTTTCAGCCGGCCGGTCTGATCAGACCCGGAGGGGTATGTCGGTTCGGCTAATGCCAAAGGGCTGAGACCGTTCTACTGCTTGATCACCAGTGCGGTTGCACCAGTAATGACCAGTATTTACCCGGACTACGCGTTGCGGCTATGACCAGTCGGTTTCACCGGGGTCGCTCAAGGGGTCGCGTGCGGTGGACTCACTGGCTCATCGGCTCAGACGTGAGCCCACAGGGTCACTGTGGAATGTGCATGGGGGTTTGCACCAAGGCCGTATTCTGACAGCTTTGGCGCATTTGGCGCGGCACGGGTCCGGGCGTCGAACCGGGCGTTCGTTCGGGTCCTGAAACGAGTTTGCCTATACCGGTTCTGAACCGCCCGACCTGACCGACCGGTAGGCGGCGTCGATCATCTCGATCGCCCGCATACCTGCCCAGCCGGGTGCCCAGTTCGTCGTGCTCTTTCCAGTAACGATATCGGCGAAGTTGGCCGTCGGACCGCCACCGAAATACTCGCCGGCGTCCGGCTGCAGGTCCATCGTGAAATCATCACCATCGTGCCTGAGGACCTCGAGTCGAGCCCGGTCGCAATCGACCGTCATGGTCCCCTCGGAACCGAAAATTCGGACATCCAGCTGGAACTGCTTGAAGTCGGGCAGCGCCCCGGCGCCGCTGAATGAGCCTATCGCACCACCCTTGAACCGAACGGCGAACGAATCGTACAGTTCGACCTGACTGGTCGGGGCCGAAGTGAGAGCGACGACCGACTCTGCCGCAAGGCCGGTCAACCAGTATGCCAGGCCCGCCGAGTGAGACATTTGGGCCAGTGCATATCCGCCCCCGGCGATCACCGGGTCGGCCCATGTTTCGGGCGCAGGCTCGAACATGTTTTCGCCCGCGCCACCACCGGTCGAGAGGAACTGCTTGCCTTCCAGGAGCGACCGAACGGGCGACGCCATGTGGCACATCACGAATTCGATCTGACCGACTGCCCCTTCGTCCATCCGCCGTTTGGCTTCCTGGATGAACTCGCCGTAGTGCCAGCCATAGGGGATCATGAGCTCGACGCCCTGCCGTTCGGCCTCGGCTACCAGCTCACGGGCCTGGTCGGCCCTTGTTGTGAGGGGCTTTTCGCAGAGCACGTGCAGGCCTTTTTTCAGGGCTGCGAGCGCGTGCTCGTAGTGCAGTGTGTGCGGCGAGGCGACGACGACTCCTCTCAGGCCGGGTGTTTCGAGCAGTTCGCGGTAGTCGTGGGTGGCGTGCATGAACCCGAATGCGTCCTTGACCTGCTGGAGTTCGTCGGCGCCAAGGCGGCACACGCTCGCCAGTTCGATGTCGTCACGTTCAACCAGCACCGGCAGGTGGTTCGCGGTCGCCCACCAGCCTGCCCCGATCAGCCCGATTTTCGCTCCTGGTGTTTGTGTCATATTGATCGATTACCCGCTGACGTTGACTGCAATTGTTGGTTCACCCCAAAGTTACCCGATTTCCCGACCGAAGCGGAAGGGGAGCGCGTGCTGACACACGGGATTACACGATTTCCCGACCGGAGTGGAGGGACCTCGGTGGGTACAAGTGGTCGACCGGAGGTGGGTGTTTACCGCTTGAATCGGTTGCTACCCTCGGCGTGCCTGCCGTCCTTCGAGAACCTCAGGATGGCCCCCGGGGCCACACACCACCCCGGTCTAACACCGCCTTCTGTCATTCCGGGCTTAATGCTCAAAACGGTGTGATATTCGCGATGAATATTCAGTTTAGCTCAATCGTGAGATATGGCTGCAATCTATAAGTCGTTTTAGAGATCATGGTGTCATGACCCCAAAAAACACTGTCCTCAGTGCGGGACTGTGGCTCTTCGGAATGGTCACTATTCGAGTGGCCGTCAGAGGTGGTTCTGCCGTGCGTGTCAGGGTTCGCTCAGTTGGAGCAATCCCACGGCCCGTCGCCTTCGGGAGATGTCATGGTTCAGTCGATGGATCGTGGAGGGGTACTCTGTACGCCAGCTGGTTCAGCAAAGTCGACACAACCAACCCTCAATGCGCCGCCTGATCGACAGCTTCCTCGCCGATCAGCCCCCGACACCAACCCTGGAGCCTAACGCCCGGTACCTTCTCTTCGACGGGACATTTCTTCACCGCCCTCACAGCATCGTCGTCCTGATGGACGGACAAACTCACACGCTGGTGCAGGGACAATTCGATGTCCGCGAGAACTCCGAACCGGAGCTACGGACGTTCTTTGAACCGATGATTTCCAAAGGCTTACGCCCTCGTAGCTTCACCGTGGACGGCAACCCGCAGGTGATCAGAGTCCTCAGGAAACTCTGGCCGGATGCAGTCATCCAGCGCTGCCTGGTTCATGTCCAACGGCAGGGGATGAGCTGGTACAGGAACTCCCCGAAAACCGCATATGGTCGTCAGCTACGGCAGATCTTCCGACACGTCACCCGGATCACCATTGCATCGGAACGGGATGATTTTCTCAACCTCGTCGCTGATTGGGAGAACCGGTATGGCACCGAGATAGCAGATCGCAAAGAAACCGGTCGGGTTTTCAGCGACATAAAACGTGCCCGCAGCATGCTTCAACGCGCTTTGCCCGACATGTTCCATTACCTCGACGACCCGCATATACCGACCACTACAAACGGGCTGGAGGGGTACTTTTCTCGCCTGAAATCACACTATCGACAGCATCGCGGTCTCAGTCCCCATAAACGACCGAATTACTTCGCCTGGTACTTCCACTTCAAGCCACGGTAAATCACACCGTTTTGAGCATTAAGCCCATTCCGACCGGAGCGGAGGAATCTCAGGTTTTCACCATGGAAAAGTGATTCCAGCAGGTGAACGAAAGATCTCTCCGCTCCGGTCGAGATGACGGTGATGAGGTGGCGTGCCCTCCTTCGAGAACCTCAGGACGGCACGCCACGTCATCCCTACTCATCCTCCGGCAACCCGAGCATTTCCATCACATCTGATATGGCAGCATCCGCAACTCGCTTCTTCGAGCCTTTGCCCCGTTGCGATTTCGGTTTGCGCTTCTTCTTAGCCTTCGGCGCTGCGGCGGCAACGCGCTTCACCTGGCACGCCCTGCACGTGCAGCTGGGCGGGTGTCTGTTTTCAGACCTGTAGTGGCGCTCTCTCATGCCGCAGTACCTCGCTGGGAGTCTAATGGAACGTCGGGTGGTGCTTGCCCGCGTCACGCTCGATCATCTGCTTCACGTCGGCGACCGTAAGCGGATTCGCCGGCCAGTCGCCCGGTGCGACATGCGAGAGCCTGAGCAGCAATCGCCCCAGCTGGCCCGCGTACTCCTTCAACTCCCGCACGTTCAGCTTGTTCGCCATGTCGGACGGTTCGTGGTGGAAGTTGGCACCCTCGTGCCGCCCCCAGAACCGCCACCGCCATAGGATCGAGGAATCGATAGCCGCCTCGGCGAACGGGAAGTGGTCCGAGTAGCCATCCATGTGCGCCAGGACATGACACTCCAGGCCATCGTTCATCGTGTCAAGCTGCTCCTGCACAAACTCGCGCAGGTGAGGAAAATGCAGCACAACGCCCTTCATGTGCCCGGTCGAAAGCTCGTCCAGGGTGATGTTCAACAGTGGACTCGACTCACGTTCCCCGCCGCTGGCCGTTGCGCTTTCCCCGTAGTGGCGCGCCACGTACGCCCGTGAACCCTGGAGGTGCTGTTCCTCACCGCTCCACGTAGCGAACCGGATCGACATCCCCGGCCGCACTCCCTGCTCTCGGACCAGCGCAGCCATCACCCGGGCGGTTTCCATCACCCCAATCGTCCCCGAGGCGTTGTCGTTCCCACCGGGTGAACGAAGGACGGTATCGTGGTGTCCCCCGAGTATCAGGTGACGTTCGGGGTGTGTTTCGCCCCTGATTTCAGCGACCGTGTTGTACGCCTCGGATTCGAAATACCGTGCGTCGACTGAAACGCGAACCCTCGGTGCCGCCGGGGCGATTCGCTGCAGGTACGCGCCGTCCTCCGAACTTGTCTTCACCACCGCCAGTGCGTCCTTCTGTGGGCCGGTAATCAACCAATCGTCAGCACTGGAGTATTCCATCCGGCCGCCCGTCTTGGGCTCGATGGCGATCACGCAGCCGGCGCCCGCTGCAGCAAGCCGCACGAGTCGTGCGCTGAACGGTTCGGCCGCAGTGAACGGTTCGGGTTTGAGCGACGCAAGCACCACCGCGCCGTCAACCCGGTTGCCCAGCGATTCGACCTCGTGTGCCGAAGCGAACCCGGCATCGACTAACGGAGTTTCCAGGTCGATGGGCTTGCAGCGCATGAACGGGAGTGAAGCGATCACGCGGCCATCACCGGCTTCCGGCAGTGTGATCGAGACGTCGCCGTGGTCCCACGTATCGATCGTGAACGGCTCGATCTCCGCCCGGTCGAGCCCGGCGGCTTCCATCTGACCCCGGATGTACTCGGCTGCCCGGCGGTCGCCGGACGACCCGCCCCATCGAGGTCCGATCACATCGCACAGTTCGGTCACATGCTGCCCGACGAGGGACCCGGTCCATGCTTCGCCTACCAGGAATCGATCTATTTCGTGCCAGTTCATTGCCAGTTCACTCACCTTTTTGTCCGGCCGGTGCGTTCAGCCGGATCACGTCCGATGTAGTTGTCGCAAGACATGGTACGCATACAACCACTCCAGTTTGCCGGTTCTTTAGGCACGCAGCACGCGATCTTCGCGGGTGTGCCGATCCTTTTTGTTACCCTCGCGAGAGCCAGTTCGCGACCTCGCATTCCGAAGCCGCCGAATAGTTGTCACCTGCGCAGAGGAGCACCACATTGATCGAATCGACCACACAGGACATTCCTGGACGCGAGATAACCGACATCCTGGGGATCGCCCGTGGCAACTCGGTACGCGCCCGGCATGTCGGGCGCGACATCTTGGCAGGTCTTCGAAACCTGGTGGGGGGCGAGATAACCGAGTACGCCCGCCTGCAGGCCGAAACCCGTGAAATGGCCACCCGGCGGATGGTCGAACACGCCACTTCGATGGGCGCCGACGCCGTTGTGAGCGTTCGCTACACCACATCGATGATCGCATCGGGTGCTTCGGAAATTCTCGCCTACGGCACCGCAGTCAAAATCCGCTAGTCGTGCGGTTGGGGGCCTGGCGTGCCAGCCAGCACCCGGCTTACCCACTCAGGAAGCAAGCTGAGTTCCCGACCGGAGCGGAGGGACCTCAGAGGAAACAACCGAGTTTGCCCAGCAAGCGCCGACGGTTATCACGTTTCGACACTAGCCCTGCTCACTGGTAATTTACATCGAGGCCCCTCCGCTCCGGTCGGGGAATCGGGTTGTCGGCCGGCGTTGGCGAGTGATCCCGGATCAAGTCCGGGTTGACAGCCGTCCGGCTGACTGACGAACCGCCTCGACGCGGGCTAGCTCCCGTAGGTCGATTCGACGTACTGCTCGACCATGCCGATAAACTCGGTGGCGATGTTCGGCCCCGACAGGAACTTTACGCGCTCGCCGTCGACGAACACCGGCGCCCGCGGGTCCTCGCCCGCGCCGGGTAGTGAAATGCCGATGTTCGCAGCCCTCGACTCACCGGGTCCGTTCACCACGCAGCCCATCACTGCCACCTGGAGCGATTCAGACCCCGCGTAGCGTGCCCGCCATTCGGGCAGCCGGTCGTCGATGTGCGCCTGGATGTCCTGCGCGAGCTCCCGGAACAACGTGCTGGTGGTCCGGCCGCAGCCGGGGCACGCGGTCACGGAGGGGCGAAAACGACGCAGACCGACGGCCTGGAGGATGTCCTGGCACAGCCGGACCTCCTTCGCCCTGTCGCCACCGACCTCCGGGGTGAGTGAAGCGCGGATCGTGTCGCCGATGCCCTGTTCGAGGAGCACCCCGAGCGCCGACGTGGTCGCAACAACGCCTTTCTGCCCCATTCCCGCCTCGGTGAGGCCAAGGTGCAGTGCGAAGTCCGATCGCTCCGATAGTTCCCGGTACACGGCGACCATTTGCGGTAGCCGTGAGACCTTGCAGGAAATGATGACCCGGTCGGGCGCCAGTCCGATATCGAGGGCCGCCTCGGCGCTCGAGAGGGCGCTTTCCACCAGGGCCTGGTTCTCGACTCTCTCTGAACTCAGCGGATCGGCCAGCCGGGAGTTTTCGTCCATCTTCACCGCCATCACGTCGGGGTCGAGACTCCCCGCGTTCACGCCAATACGGACTGGCTTGCCGAGGTCTCTTGCGATCTCGACAAACGTTGTGAAGTTTTCGTCGTGACGAGCGCCCCGGCCCACGTTTCCCGGGTTGATCCTGAACTTGGTGAGCGTGCTGGCAAGCTCGGGATAGTCGCGGAGCAGGCGGTGGCCGATGAAGTGAAAATCGCCCACCAGCGGGACGTCACAGCCGAGGTCGGCCAGCCGCTCACGGACCACGGGCACGGCCGCCGCCGCAGCTGCGTTGTTCACCGTGACCCGGACGATCTCGCTGCCGGCATCGGCGAGCAGCTTGACCTGGGCGACCGTCCTGTCGATATCGGCGGTATCGGTGTCGGTCATCGACTGGACCACGACAGGATTGCCGCCGCCGATCAGCACGCCGCCCACCTCTACGGGGTGGGTCTTGTCTCTTGCCGTCAGTTCACTTGCTCCGAATAGTTTCGCCAGCCCGGACGTTGTGCAGCGCCGCGCCAGATGATTTTACCGGTCTATCAAGGAACCACGAACTGAATCCCACCTGCCCACACCCCGGCAACAATCCGATTACCCGACTGTAGGGGCCAACATAGCGCACCATCATTCCGATCGGACCGGAGAAATCTGAGGTTTTCACCATCGAGAGGTGATATCGGGCAGGGTAGCGATAGATCTCTCCGGTCCGGTCGAGATGGGCTTAATGCTCAAAACGGTGTGATTTACCTAGGTGTGAGGTGGAAGTGCGAGGCAAAGTAATTCGACCCATTCAACGTTGAATCGCAGTGGTGTCGAAAACGGTGTTTCAATCGAGAGAAGTGCCCTTCAGAACCATTCTGGTACTGCCATTTCGCTTGGTTACACCCCCGCACTGCGGGCAGTGTTTTTTGGGGTCATGACACCATGATCTCTAAAACGACTTATAGATTGCAGCCATATCTCACGATTGAGCCAAACTGAATATTCATCGCGAGTATCACACCGTTTTGAGCATTAAGCCCGAGATGACGGGGAGAAAGGTTTAGCAACGCGTCCCGAGCGGAGTCATCGGAGTCGAGGGACCCGGGGCGGGGCGAGGTTTATCGGTGCCGACCGTGTCGTTGGGCGAATCCGTCGAGGTCCCTCCACTTCGCTTCGCTTCGGTCGGGAAATCAGGTCTCCGGCTGCACCACCATCAATCCATCTGCTCCCAAATCAGCCACCACCCTGCCCGGCTACCCCACCCTCATCACCCCCGGCCGATCAGCCAAACCGCCCGTACCACCACTGCGGTCACCGCCATGCCGAGTGCTCCAAAAAACAGGTTCCACCCCGGCGAACCCTCACGCTGCTTGTGCGCCAGGAATGCGGGGACCCACGGGCTCACGATAACGAAAGGCAGGGCGTAGTACATCGATCGCGGGAGATCGCCGATTGCCCACAGTGTCGCCAGTAACACCGTGGAAATTCCGGCGATGATCAACTGGTTTCGTCGTGCCTGTCGCAGGGTCATCTCTCACCGCAGTCCACAGGTATCCTCGATTGCCGGGCAGATCCCGGGCAGTCCGGGAGAACCCAGTTTCTTACAATCCGTCGCTTGAAGTCACGCGCTAGAAGAAGGATTCGCCCCGGAACATTCTTGCGAAGTCCCCGATCGAGATGACCGCGATCAACCCGATTAGAATCGCGAATCCGACAAGGTGTACGAGGCCCTCACGTTCCGGGGAAATTCGTCTGCCGCCACGCAATATCTCGATGAACACGAAGAAGATCCGGCCACCGTCGAGCGCGGGGATCGGTAGGATGTTCAGGATCGCAAGCGACAGGCTCAGGGTCGCCGCGAGGGTCGCAAACGTGATGAGCTTGGCGTCAAGGCCTGCGTCGGCCACCGCGATCTCACCGGTCAGCTGGCCAATGCCCACGGGGCCAACAGTTGTCGGGCCGTCGAACTGCGGATTCGAGCTACCGATGATCGTCGTCGTGATCGCGTTGCGCGTGAGCACAATCGTGTCGATCGCCATTTTCCAGCCGTTCAGGACCGCCCGGTAGGGACCCATTCCCTCCCGCACGGTCTGCGCATTCTCCGTTGAGATCTGGACCCCGGTCGCACCTTCCTGGATGAAGGTCATGATCCCGAGTCCGTTGTCATGCGCCCGCGCATCGGCGAGTGAAATCTCTTTACCCGCCTCCTCGGCCATTACGACCACCGCCAGGCGGTCTCCGGGAGAGGCGGGCGGATCGAGCTTAGCGGCGTCGGCAGCGGAAATCTCGAACAGGGTGTCGATCGGGTTTTCGACGACAATTACCGAGGTGCTGAGCCCCACCCGTGTATCGTAAACGCGAGCGCTGCCCAGTGACATCTCTTTTTCGGCGTTCGCAACCTCGGCAACGACCTTCCGCCTGGGGGGGTTCCACCGCGGGATGAGGGTGACCTTCTTTATTTCGCCCGAATACTGGTACTGCGACTCGGCCGGGCGGGCAAACAGGTTCGGTATCCCCGGTTCAATCTCCCACGTGCTTTTCGCACCGAGCTTCACGGTCACGGCCTGCTGCAGTTTGGAGATATTCCTGATCTCCCGGCCATCAACCTTCACGACCCTGTCGCCGGGCCGTATCCCGGCCTCGGCGGCGGGCGATCCGGGGAACACGGTCCCGACTGTGACATCGCCAATCTGCTGCTCACCGGGCCACATGAGCACTAACGGCAGCAGGATGAACGGGATGAGGGCGTTCACGCCAGCCCCCGATGCCATCACGACGATCCGCTGCCAGCGTGGCTTGCTGCCGAGCGCGCCGGCTGCATCGCTGCTCTCTTCACCGACCATCCGCACGAAACCGCCGAGTGGGAGCCAGTTGAACGACCACAGCATGTCGGCGACGACGAGCCGGTCGTGTTCGACCCTCTTGATCTTGCCCGTTGTGATTAACCCGCCCGACGAGGCCTCGGCATCGTCACCCTTGCCCCGTTCCCTGACCGTCACCGCAACAGCGTTGCCATCGGCGTCGAGTACCGAGCGAATAGTTGCAACTTTCCCGACCAGCGATTCGCGGTCGATTTCGTACTCAGTCTGGTCGTCGATGAGCACGGGCGTCTTCCCGCTCCAGATCCCGCCTGCACGCGGCGGGTAGCCGAAACCGAACTCGAGAACCTTCACCCCGAACCGCCGTGCGGTCCAGAGGTGGCCGAGTTCGTGGAGGATGATGAGCGGGCCGAGCACGAGCAGGAACGTGACGACGCCGAGGAATACTGTTTCAGGCATATGAACTATTTAGATGCTAGCTCAATATTTTGGTGCTTTTGTGGCGCGTCAGTGTGGTTTCGGTTGCCCACTCCGCCGCCTCGACCGTATCGGAGATTGAAGGGGCGGCGATTGGATCGTGGGCCGCCAGTGTGGCCGAGACCACGTCGGGGATCTGCGTGAACCTGATATCGCCCTTCAGGAACAGGGCGACTGCCGCCTCGTCTGCGCCCGCCAGTGCGGCAGGGTAGGTCCCACCCTTCTTGCCATACTCCAGCGCAAGTTCGAAACACGGGTAGAGCGAACGGTCCATCGCCTCGAAGGTCAGAGACCCCATGGCCACGGCGTCGAGTCCGGGGAGATCGCTGTTCGGGAGCCGCTCGGGGTAGAACATCGCATATTGAATCGGCTGCCCCATGCTGGTTGGGCCGAGCTGGGCTTTCAGGGTGCCGTCGGCAAACTCGACCATCGAGTGAACGATGCTCTGGCGGTGGATTGTGACG
>JASLNQ010000250.1 GCA_030745955.1 Dehalococcoidia bacterium
GTTCGAGCCGTTGGTGCGGGCCACTTCGAGGTTGTCGACAAATACCTGGTTGAATGAACCCTCGGGTGTGCCGGTCCAGGAAACCGTGACTTTGCCGGGGGTGTTCACAATTTGCGGCGGGCCGGTCATGGCCAGTTCGCTGGCGGGGTCGAGCGTGTAGACCTCTCCGTCGAGCCCGACGAGTCCGAACAACCCGGCCTCTTCGAGGGTTATCAGTTGCGACCCGATTGTCCTGAAATCAGCAAGCACGGTTTCGGAATCGAGGTCGATCACGGCAAGCCGGTACTCTTTGCGTTCGGGTTCCTCGCCAAAGGCGTTGACGACGGCTATCTCGCCGGAGCCATCGCCGTTCAAATCGCCGACGGCGGTGACCAGCAGGCCCGGGTGCCACCGTTCGTCCTGACCACGTTCGGAATCTTGCTGCTCCATGACGATCTCTTTGACCGTGTCGCCGCTGGTGATGTCGATCACCAGCAGAAAAGCACCCGGCTGGTATGTGAGATGGCGGACCAGTGCGACCTCGTCGATACCGTCACCGGTGAGGTCGCCAACCGGCGTCACGGGCATGATCTCGGAATCAATCTGAAGTCCATCGAGCATCTGGCCTTCGTTGAGTTCGCTGTAAACCCAGATTGCGTCTCCGGACCGGCCGTCCAGGATGCTGATCCTGGGGCCTTCGGCACCCTCAACCCACCGCTCAAACAAGACCATGTCGGGATCGCCGTCCCCGTTGAAGTCTGAAGACGGCTTGAAGCTGGCTGAGTTGGGGTCCAGCCCATCGAGGTCCAGGAGCTTCGACCCGTCAGTTCCTGACAGGATCCGCACGTTCGGTGGGGCGTTCTCAATCCACTGGAAGAACGCAACGTCTTTGATCCCGTCGCCGTTGACGTCGTCAACTTCGCTGACGTCGCCCTCGCCCTCTTCGCCGCCCGATCCCGTGATCCTGTCGCCGGGGCGGTAGTTGACCCGTCCGTTGCTGACAGTGCTTGTGGCAATGAACATTGCCCGCCCGTCCATGAAGCGGAGGTCGTCAACACCGTCGCCATTGATATCGCCAATGACACGAACCGGCCGGTTGGAATCAAAGTTGAAACCGAGTGCGTACACGTCGACATCGGTTTGGCTGAATGGGGTGGAGTAGACGTTGGGGTCGGCAGTCTTGCCCCAGATGAGGTTGCCGGAAAGGTCGAGTACGGAGATGTCGCGGCCGGTAGCCACCAGGAGGCCGTAATCGCCGGTGGTCCCCGGGAACCTGATTGGGCTGACAGACGAAATGCGCTTGTCGATCCGGCGCCAGTTCTTCCCATCCTCGAATTCCCGCGTCAACTGCTCAAGTTGTTCGGCGATTTCGTTGTCGATATTGCCGAGGTTCTCGTTCATCCACTGTTCTTTTTCGGAATCGAGCGAGGCCAGGTATTCGTCCATCCACTCTTTTTCGATCGAGTCCCGCTGCCCGATGAGTTCGTTTCTAAATTCCTCCAGCGCCTGCTCCTGGAGCTCTGGAGAGAAGCCGGCTTCGTTTCGCCAGTTCTCGAACGTCTGCTCCCGTTCGCCTTCCAGGTTGCGGTTGAAGATTTCCCGTCGCCTGTCCTGGTAGGTGGCGATCGTCGGGGCATCGACCCCAAGCGATTCGAGTATTTGTGCATCTTCCGAGAGGGAGTTATCGAATACAGCGGTTCTCTCGAATTCCATCTCCTCCCAGTCGGCTTCCATCCGGGCCTGTTGCTCATCCCCACCACTGCCACCAATACCGGTCCTCCCAAACTCGGCAGCCTGTTCATTGACCGAGCGTTCGACGAAATCGTTCCAGCGATTGTCTGATTCGGACAGGAACTGATTTATCCGTTCCGGCATGTCGTTTTCGTTCCAGTTATGTTCCAACTCGCCAATTCGAGAATTGACCATCTCGCTCCTAACCAACTCTTCGAGGGAGCCACCGCCCAGGTACAGGTCCTCCCAGATGCCGTAGTAGGTGTTTTCTGTGAGACCGGCTACCAGGATTTCAGAGCCGTCGGACCCGTTCAGCACCACCACGCGCGAGTCTTCGCCCGGGGTGTCGGATTCTCTTCCCTGGAGTTCCGATGGATCCTGGGCGTAGGCGAGAATTTCCGGTCTGCCATCGCCATCGAGGTCGGGGCCGATGGTCACGCCGGCGAGGCCACCGGTGGCATCGGTCAATTTCGCAGGCGGCTCGTACTCCCACGAAAGCAGCCCGGTAGCGCCGTCAAGGACGTAGAGCAATTGGGCTCGGGGCTCGATCCCGAAGTTTGACCCTACGCTGGAACTCGCGACCACGAGCACATCGGGGACCGGATCGCCGACGAGGTCGGTCTGGATAAGGCGGTTACGGGCGGTACGGTTTATCTGCGAACTCGATCCATTCTCGTTCCACAGGATATCGCCGTTGTCGGACATGACCACTGCGCCTTCCGGCTCCAGCGCGATCAGCGAGTAACCGGTGTCCTGCCCGATGTCGGCTGATAGCCCGAGCGTGTCGGTTACGCTTGCCCCGGCCGGTTTGCCATCAGCAAGTGCGAAGGTCACGGTATCGCCACCGGGGACAACGACAAAGTGCTCACCGGCGATTTCCGCGATTGCGAGCCGTCGGGCAGTTGCGACGCTCGCCACCTGTTTTTTCCACAGTTGCTGACCGGTGGAGCCGTTCATCAGGTAGAGGGCGGCCCGGCGCGGGTCCTCGAGGCGTTCGGCACCCAGGTATGAAGTCGCCAGGAGGTCGTCCCTGCCATCGCCTGTGACATCGGGAACGAATTGTGCCCTCAGGTTGAAGAAGTGGATATCTGCCGGGCCGGTTGGCTGGCCGTTTTTGCGTGAGTAGAAGCGGGCCAGGGCGGCATCGATCCGGGGCACAAGCTCGGCTTCCCACTCGACATCACCGCCCGGAACTGAGATAGAGCGGATGATTCCGTCCTCAGAGGTGACAACCACGCTTCCGCCGTTCGAGGAAGGGAGGATGTCCCATACCCCCTGCGGAATCTTTCCCCCTGGCGATCCACCCTCTCCGCGTGCCTCGTACTGGCCGGCGACCTGTTTCTTCCACGCTTCACCGCCGGTTTCGCCGTCTACACCGATGATGTAACCGTCCTGGCTCCCGACGACAACGTCGCGAATTCCATCGCCCGTGAAATCGTCCACCGATGCGGCCCGCCAGAGGTTGTCACGCCACTCGTAGTGCCACTGCAGGGCGCCTGTGGTTGCACTGAGAGCGTAGAGCCGGTAACCGGAGGTCGCGAGTACTTCTTGTGTCCCATCGTTGTCGAGATCGTCGGACGACAGGTCGAAGGTCAGGGTCTGCTGGCTGGTCCACATCAGGTTGTTTACGAATGTGGTTTGCGCGGGCCGGTATGACCAGATCTCCTCGCCGGTTACGGTGTCGTAGGCGCGAATGTTAGGGAACTGGGTATCGGAAACCGCAATCACGACATCATCGGTGGCGTCGTTGTTGATATCGGTGATCGGTGTGAATTCTGAGACCGGGGCGAGCGGGCCGATGTGCAGTTCGATGCCCTGCTTGCCGACAATATAAAACCCGTTTGTCGTGCCGAATGCCACTTCGGCCGTTCCGTCGCCATCGAGGTCAGTCGCCCTGGGCGGTGCTTCGATGGTGCCCGAAATGCCGGGGCGGGGCATCCGCACTGATCCCTGGCCTTCTCCCGTTGCGCGTGCCGGGGCGGGCAGATCGGAACGAGGAGACAGGGTTGACTCTGGCGGAACGCTGTTCGACGCGCGTGAAAGACCGGCCGTCAGCACCAGGGCGACAGCGAGTGCAATCGTCGCGGCGACTGCTACTCGGGCATTTGCTTTGGTCAAGATCACCTACAACTTGTTTCGTAGGGATTGTGCAACATCGGAGCTGGAGATGGGGTGAACGCCGTATGAAAGGCGTGAAGAGTGTGCTCTCCGCTGTTGGGGAAGCGCCGTCCTCTTGCGACTGCCCCCAACGC
>JASLNQ010000251.1 GCA_030745955.1 Dehalococcoidia bacterium
GCGATCGGCGTGCGGGACCGCATCTCGATCTTGCCGCCAACGTGCAGCAGGAAGGTTTGATCGGACACGCTACGGACTTTTACCTCCTCGACGCCCTTGATCGCCTCGACGACCCGGGCAGCGTGGTCCTGCCCTGAGGTGTTGACGGTGAAATCGCGGACCATCTTGCCCTTCGACGTTTGCACAACGTCAACGCCCTGTGCGCTCCCTCCCGCCAGCCCGATCGCTGAGGTGATTTTACCGAGCATCCCCGGCTCGTTTGGGTACTCACCTCGTACCGTAATGCTGTATGCGACGCCCGGCGTTCGTCCTGCCATGTTGTCCGCTCCAAATGGTGCATCCGACGCCGGATCGCTCGCGACCGGTCGTCAGTTCGAGTCACGTTCAAGAAAACCTGTTGAAAAGGCACTTAAATTCTACCACCCGGCCTTCGTGGACCGTTGGTGTGTGCACACCGAAATCTGGCGTTACAAAAATACTCACGCACACCACAGAAAATTCATCTATCCCGGTGTTTCGGCCATGGGTTATTCTGAACTCCGCAAATTCAAATACTGTACGGAGCAACAAATGGCTGAAACGGCGGAACCCCGCGTTATTAAAGGACGATTCACGACCTGCGAGCTCGTTCGGCGTGAAGATATTTCCAAGGACCTGATTAAGTTCTGGATCAAGCCTGCGCAACCATTCACGTTCAAGCCCGGCCAGTACTGCACGATCGGCACTGGCGGCATCGAGCGGCCCTACTCGATCGTCTCTTCTCCCGACGAGGAAGAAATTGAGCTGTTCATCGAGATCGTCCCGCCACCCGATGGCAACCTGACGCCGCTCCTGTACGAGCTGGAGGTCGGGGCCGAGTTGACGCTACGGCCGCGGGCGAAGGGCATCTTTGTGCTCCAGCCGCAGTACAAACACCACGTACTCGTCGGCACGGTCACCGGGACCGTCCCTTACATCTCGATCCTCCGCAAGTTCCTGAGCGACCCGGAATGGCCGGGGGGCGATATCGCCAGGGAGGACTACCGCTTCCACGTCCTTGAGGGCGCGAGCTACATCGACGAGCTCGGCTACGAGGAAGAACTGACCAGGCTGGCAAACGAACACGATTTCATCGAATTCATGCCCTCGATTTCACGCCCCACCGAGGCACGAAACGACGGGTGGAAAGGTGCACAGGGCCGAATCAACACCCTTGTTGAGGATTACGTCGCAGGGCTCGATGTCGATCCAGTGGAGACATGTGTCTATGCCTGTGGAAACCCGCAGATGATCGAAGACGTTGGCCGGCGTTTTGCCGACACCGACTACAACTTCCTGGAAGAGCGGTTCTGGAAGGAAGACGACTAGGGGTCCGCACCACCGGGACCGGCCCGATCTGGACCGGGCGAACGGCACTACCCTGCTGATCGCCCCCGGATATCACGGGCCAGCCGCTTTATACTGTCGCGTCTGAATCTAGTATCAAAAAAACACAAGCACCCAGAGGAATCAAAATATGGCAGAGCGAATCGGTTTCGTGGGCCTCGGCATTATGGGCAAGCCGATGGCCAAGAACCTTGTCAAGGCGGGTTATGACCTGACCGTTTACGACGCGTTTTCGTCGGCCGCGATGGACGAGCTTGTAGCGGAGGGAGCAACAGCTGCCTCATCGTCGGCAGAGGTCGCATCGAAGTCCGATGTCACAGTGGTGATGGTTCCGGACGGTCCGGATTCCGAGGCCGTGGTCCTCGGTGAAAACGGTCTGCTGGACGGTGCCTCGGCCGGCGACCTGATAGTCGATATGTCTTCGATCGCACCGAAAATATCGCAGTCGATCCAGGCCGCCTGCGCCGCGAAGAACGTCAACTTTATCGACGCCCCGGTTTCGGGTGGTGAACCCTTCGCCATTTCTGGCGACCTGGCGATCATGGTTGGGGGCAACGCCGACGATTTCGAGCGGGCGAAGCCGCTGTTTGATGTGACCGGCAAGTCGAGTGTCCTGTGTGGCGAGATCGGTGCCGGAAACGTCACCAAGCTCGCCAACCAGATCGTGGTCGGCGCAAACATCCATGGCCTGGCCGAAGCACTGGTCCTCGCAACCAAGGCCGGTGTGAACCCGGAGACTGTGTTCGACGCCATCAAGGGTGGCCTGGCAGGTTCCAACGTTATGAACGCCAAAGGTCCGATGATGTTCGAGCGCAACTTCGCACCCGGGTTCCGCATTGAGCTCCATTACAAGGACATCAACAACGCGGTGCAGACGGCGAACGCGCTGGACCTGCCGCTACAGGTGACTGCCAATCTCCAGCAGGTGCTGGCGGCCCTGATGGAGTGGGACGAAGGCAAGAACGACCACTCTGCGATCCTGCACTACGTCGAGAAGCTCTCGGGCGTGACCGTAACTAACGAGTAGGCACGGATCGGCCGGGTTGTTGCTAGATTCCGTGAGAAGGGGCCGATTGCCGGCCCTTTTTCGCGACGGGTGTCTCTGTCGGATGGAGAGGGCCGGGGTGGAGGGATCTCGACGCTTTCACTGCTCACCAAAGGGCTCACCGTGTACTCCCCCAGTCGGTGACGGTTGGCCGCGAGGTCCCTCGGCTGCGCTCGGGAAACCGAGTTGATGCAGGTGGCGCGGGGTTGGTGCTGGAGGGCATCGGCCGTGTCAGCCTTCAACATCGATCCCAGCGGCACGCACGAGCGCTGCGCACCGGTCGAGTGATTGGTCGGAATCGCGGCCCTCGCACAGCAAAATCACGTTGCCAAACACTGCGAAATCTCCGTACAGGGGAGTCAGTGAATCGCGGAAGGCGCCTCCACCCCGCCGATCACGAGTGCCCTCTTTCCAGCGCACGTCGACCTCGCGGAGGAGCGCATCTGGTCCCGACACTTCGTCCGCGTATTCGACTCCTTTCTCGACAGCGGTGGCGTGGTCGGGGTAAAACCGAAATTCGTATTGAAGTGGCTCGCTCCCACCGGGGGTGAAGTAAACCCTGTGAGCGCTAATGGCACCGGGCAATCCGGTTACGTCGTACTCCCTGGTTTTTTTGAATCCAGACCGCGCGAAATCGTCGATTTCGCGGCGGGTCGTATCCGGGGTAATTTTTGAAAAACCTGAATTGTCGCCAGTTCCGCTACCGCACGCCGCTCCGATGACGGTAAGCAGAACTGTCAGTAGCGGAATAAGCCCACCGCGGCGCACAACCGGCGATCTAACCACCGCGTTGCCCGGAGCCGGGCTCGCCGCTGTCGTCATCGCTATCCGACTGGGCGACATCGGTCAGAAACTGCTCGATTGAGGGGGGAAGCGTTACTTCGTCCGCCGGCAGTGCGGGGTTCTCGTCAAGCGAATCGACATCGCTCTCACGCTCAAATCGCTCGACCATGTCTTTCAGAGCGGGGTTGTCGGTCATCGCGGGGGTGACCTGGTCGTATTGCTTTTCGGCCATCTCGATCTCCGGCAACCTCCGGCTGAAACCGTACAGATCGGAAAGGATGGTCAGGATGCGGGCACTCCCGGCATAGTCGTCGTCGAGCTTGAGATAGAGCGGCAGGTGGACCATGAGCGAAAGTGTTTCGAGTTCGAGCTCGCTGCGGGCGCGTTCAGAAATCTGTGACGACATCGAGGTCGGTCCCTGGTAGCGCGATGAACTGAGCTTCACGCCGCTGAAGTCGGGTGGTGGTTCCCAGCCACGGGCTGAGCCTGTGACCGGCAGCGGCCTCGAGTGTGGGACCGAGTCGTACATGCCACCGATCTGCACGTATCGGGTCACATTCAGCTCTTTCAGGACTGAAATGATCGAGTCGTTGAAGTCTTCGGCGAATGCGTGGGGCTCGAGGAGCTGCAACAGCACGAGATCGGGTGCGTCGTTGCGCCGGGCGATTCTCACCACGGTATTCGGCACCCGCACCGAGCGGACCTCGTTGCGGAGCCGGATCTCGGGACGGTACCGGGTGAAGTCGTAGAACTTACCGGGCCTCTC
>JASLNQ010000252.1 GCA_030745955.1 Dehalococcoidia bacterium
CTCAATCGCATGCTGCGCGTAAACCTCCGGCGATCCCAGGTTCGGCGCGGTGCTGGCATAGGCCTTGACCTTCTCGCGGTAACCACCCAGGAGCCCGGCGACCGACACACCCGTCATGCGGCCCAGCAGGTCCCAGAGCGCGCAGTCGACAGCGCCGACCACCGATTCCGAAATGCCCCGGTGCCCCATCATCCACTGCCACAACTTTTCTCGGTCCAGTGGGTTCTCACCCACCAGCAACGGCTTCACAACGTGCTCGATGATCTCCGCGGTTGGAG
This sequence comes from Dehalococcoidia bacterium, assembly GCA_030745955.1. The sequence continues at coordinate 279 of JASLNQ010000252.1, forward strand.
GGACGAAATATGCATTGCCACCCGTGAAATAACCCTCGGCACCCGCGTCGGTCTCGATCTTGAGGACTCGTTGTACTTCGCCCCGCTCCTCCCCCCAAACGCCATAGCCCCACCGCGTGGGACTGGAGCGAGTCGTGGCACGGAAGGAGATGGCCTCCACGTTTGTGATCTTCATGTCGGTGTCCCCACAAAGTGCTCATCGGTGTGTCAGTGGCAGTCGGTGCGGCAATCCCGCCCACCGCTGTGCCGGGCATGATAGGTGAAGCCAGCCCGTGAATGGGGTTCCACGGGACACCACGATACGAAAACCATGATCGAATCCCAACACAAAATGCCGCGCAGACGATCCAGATAACGCCCCGTCCGTTCAGGTCATCGCCACTTACACATTTCCGCACAGGAATGCTTTAAACATGCGATTCTCACGGTTATGCCTGTGACCATCCGCAGGTTCGGGTACACCCTTCGAGAGTGAATTCCTACTGTTTGGCCCTTTCTGCGGGCTGGCCCACCAAATAAAATTGGGTGTGCTTGGCGGGTGTCATTGCGAATGCAGGGAGGTGTGAGCCATGGAGAAAAAGCTGCCTTTAGCTATCAGGTGGCACGGTCGCGGCGGGCAGGGAGTCGTAACTGCGAGCCGCATCCTGGCATCGACTGCACTCAAGGGCGGCTACTACCTGCAGTCCCTGCCCGATTTCGGGGCCGAGCGATCTGGTGCGCCAATCGCTGCGTACACCCGTATCAGCGAAACGCCACCGGTCGACCGCGGGCCAGTCGACGAACCTGACGTTATTATCGTGCTCGATTCATCACTGATCGGCCAGGTTGACATGCTCGACGGGCTCGCCCCGGACGGCATCGTAATCTTAAACACTCCAGACCCGAGCCCGGCGGCAATCGCACAGCTCGACCTGGGACCCCAGCAGGAAATCTGGGCGCTGAACGCCAGCCAGATCGCCATGGACCTCTTGCGAAGAAACCTGCCGAACACACCCGTCCTCGGGGCCTTCGCCCGCGCTATCCCCGTCCTCGATATGGATACCATTTCACTCGCACTGGAGGAGCTTTTGTCCGAAAGGTTCAACGAAACGATCATCAAGGCCAATCTCGAAGCGCTGCGCCTCGGTCACGACCAGGCACAGCAGGTGGAAGTGACCGCCGATGTCTGACCAACCCCTCTGGAAGCAGATCCAGGACGGCGGGACGGCGGTCAACCCCGGCAGCACGGAGAGAATCCGGACCGGCGACTGGCGGACCGAGGTGCCGGTGATCGATTTCGACCGCTGTACCCACTGCATGATCTGCTGGGTCGACTGCCCCGACTCGAGCTTCGAAGTAGCCGAAACCAGGCTCGTCAGCGTCGACCTGGAACACTGCAAAGGTTGCGGTATTTGTGCTGAAGTGTGCCCGGTCCACTGCATAGAAATGGTCCCCGATCTGCCGGCAGACCGTAAAAACGGAGTCTGATACTTGGCAACAGAACAAAAAGCCGATATTCAAAAAGCCGGCATCAAGCTTCCGGCACCCCAGGCAATAAACGGCGGCGAAGCAGTCGCTTACGCCATGCGCCAGATCGACCCCGAGGTGGTGGCCGCATACCCCATCACACCACAGACATTTATCATCGAAAAATTCTCCGAATATGTGGCCGACGGGCTCGTTAACACCGAGTACATCAACGTCGAGAGCGAACACGCCGCAATGAGCGCCTGCGTCGGTGCCTGCGCGGCGGGCGGAAGAGCGCAGACTGCAACATCGGGCCCCGGACTGGCGCTGATGTACGAAATGCTCTGGGTCGCTTCGGGAATGCGCCTGCCAGTCGTCATGCACCTGTGCAGCCGCTCGTTCTCGGCGCCCCTCAACATCCTGTGCGACCACTCCGACGTAATGGCAATGCGGGAGTCTTCGTGGCCGATGCTCGTCGGTGCCAACCCGCAGGAAGCCTACGACCAGGCCGTCGTGATGCCGACCATCGCCGAACATGCAGATGTCATGCTGCCCGTCGCCAATGTCCTCGATGGGTTCACCGTCACACACTCGGTGGAACGCGTCGAAGTGCTGCCCAATGAAGAAGTCAAAAGGTTCGCAGGTGAATATGAACCCGAGCACTGGGCGCTGGAACCGGGCGGTACAGCAACATTCGGTACGCTCGACGCCAACGATTACTACTTCGAGCACAAGCGGCAACAGGTCGAAGCGATGGACAACTCACTCGAGGTCATCCGCACACAACTCGACAGTTTTTCAGAGCTCTCCGGCCGCAAGATGTCCCTGCTTGAGGAATACCTGCTGGATGATGCCGAGATCGCCCTCGTCGTCCTCGGCTCGTCTGAAGGCATGGTCAGGGCGGCAGTCGACATGGCCAGGGCAGATGGCATAAAAGTGGGCATGCTCCGGATCAGGTTGCTCAGGCCATTCCCGGCTGCCGATATCCGCCAGGCCCTGTCGGGTATCGGCGCAATAGGCGTGCTCGACCGCGCGATCGCGTTCGGTTCTTCCGGCAACGCCCTGTTACAGGACCTCGCGACTGTCACCCGCACGATGCCGGACAGGCCGTTGTTGATGGATTTCGTATACGGACTCGGCGGCCGCACGACACCTCGCAAACTGTTCCGGGAAGCGATCGACGAGGTGGTCCGGATGAATGAACAACGGGTGGAGCCGGAGAATCCGGCCTACCTCGGTCTCAAATAGGGAGCCAGATCAGGAGACTCGAACGGGGCTGGAAATGAACAACGCGGTAAATCCCAGGCGCCCCGACCGCCTGGAGCCCTAAAATATTACGGCGAAAAGGAACAACGGTTTATGACCCTCAAGCTACGTGACCTGACCCTCAAGCCCAGGATGTTCGGCTCCGGGCACGGTCTCTGCGCGGGCTGTGCGGAACCCACCTCCGTCAACCAGGTGCTGATGGCGCTTGAAAATCCCCCTGTTGTCGCGCTGGCGACTGGCTGCCTGGAGGTGTCGACGACCCGCTTTCCAGACACCACGTGGAAGGTTCCGCTGATCCACAGCGCCTTCGAGAACTCGGCGACAACCATTTCTGGCGTCGAAGCGGCCTACAAGGCGCTCGTCCGCAAGGGCCGGATGGAGCCCCGCCCGCTTACGTTCGTCGTGTTCGCCGGCGACGGCGCTACATATGACATCGGCTTCCAGTGGCTCAGCGGCGCACTCGAGCGCGGCCACAAGTTCATATATGTCTGCCTCAACAACGAGGGCTACATGAACACGGGCATCCAGCGAAGCAGCGCGACGCTACTTGGCGCCTGGACCACGACAACACCCGCGGGCGAAGTCAGGCCCGGCAAGCCGGAATGGCACAAGGACATGACCCGCATCATCGCGGCCCACGGTATTCCTTACGTGGCACAGGCAGCTTCGCACAACTGGAAAGACCTGATGACAAAGGTCCGAAAGGCCGAAGCTGCCGACGGCCCCGCGTTCATCAACGTGCTGACACCCTGCGACCGGGGCTGGCGCTTCGAGCCCGACCAGACCATGGAGGTCAGCCGCCTGATGGTGGAGGCCGGTCTCTGGCCGCTCTACGAAGTTGTCAACGGCAAATGGAAGATGACAATGAAGAGCAGTATGGCGAGTGGATTGAATGGATAGATACCATTACGGAATGGGAAGATGGAGATACGGGTGAAGAATTTAAAGGTGAACGAAACATGG
>JASLNQ010000253.1 GCA_030745955.1 Dehalococcoidia bacterium
TGCACCGGCGATTGTGCGGCCTGCCCATTCTGCTGAATTACCCCGCATAGAAACCTATTCCCAGTTCTTGTAAGTTCCCGGCGAAGTCTGGCGCGCCATCTGGATTTGAACGCCGTCAGGGTCAAAGCAATTCGAAATGGTACGGCCCGACTGCTGGTTCTCAAACGGCTCAAACAGGAAATCAACGCCACCGAGAAACTCGATCTCCTTCTGGGCGTCGGACGGGTCCTCGACCAGGAACGACAGGTGATCTACGCCCAGCTTCTGGCCCTCAGCCTGCTTGTGAAGCTCGATCCGGACCGGTCGGTCGCTATCACCGTTCCACAGAAACACCGTCTCACCATCGTCAACCGTACCTTCCGGGTGCATGCCAAACTTCCGGTAAAACTCGATGGACCTGTCCAGGTCGCTCACGACGATATCGATATGGTCGACGCCGAGAAATTTCATTACAAACCTCCCCAGAACTTCAAGACCGACTCTGCCGTGCGAGTCTATGCCTGCTGCTATGCGTACGCCATCGGTGCCATCATGCCACCATTCTGTTATTCAGAAACCCCAACTTTCAGATTCCGAACAAAATGGGGGCGTCCAAATGCACCGGTTGGAATTTAGTGATCACGCCGCACTCCAGAGCGAGCCCGGGCGCGTGCTCGCGAGTCTCACGCAGTCGCCCATGCTGTGCCTCCTGCGCCCGGAGCCAGGCCCCGGTGTACTCGCCGAGCTGTACCGCCCAACCAAGTGCGCGTACCGACCGGACCGCGCAACTCAAACTGCCCTCCCGGTCCAGGCACTGTGATTTCCCCGCTATTTGCCGTATTAGCAAGCGGACGCGATGTTAGCGACCACGGTCAGGCGTATACTCCCCCGCGGTCACAGTCGAATCCGTCGCAGGTGTTTACCCTGCCACCCGGGTTGCGACGGTGATCAACAAACGAGGTAAGCCCAACGCGTTCAACAGCGACAAAATCAACATCTTCCCAAACTGAACGCCAGCGCCGGAGCGTTCGCGCCCGACTGACTGACTCAGGCCCAGTTGGTTCTGACGTCCTCTGGCGTATCGTCAAACTCACCCTTGTCAATCGCTGGCATTTCCTTGCCGCCTCTGCGTTCGCCGGAGTCACGGCGGTAACGTCGCTGTTCATCCCAAAACTTCTCGGTGAAGGTGTCGACCAGGCTTTCACCATTTACGAAGAGGGCGCACACAGCCGGGGAGAGAGCGAGTCGCTGTTACTCGGCACCGCCGTCACTGTGATCATCGTCGCCGCACTGCGCGGCACAACCGGCTTCGCGCAAATGTTCCTCGGTGAAACCCTCAGCCAGCGCGTTTCGAACCACCTGCGAATGCTCTACTTCGACAAGCTGCAGCTCCTCAGCTTCAGCTTTCACGATCGAGTCCACACCGGCCAGCTGATGTCGCGGGGCCTCTCCGATATCGAAGGTGTTCGGATGTTCGTACAGAGCGGAATGGTGCAGATCGTCCGCGTTTTCGTGGTACTGACTGCCGCCGCAGTATTCATGGTGATGATCGACTGGCAGCTGGCCTTGTTGAGCCTCAGCTTCGTCCCGTTCATGGTCTACCGCAGCGCCCGCTTGCGACTCCAACTTCGCACCACCTGGCGGAAGATCCAGGATGCGCTGGGTGAACTGACCACGACCATGCAGGAAAACCTGGCTGGCGTCCGCGTCGTTCGCGCATTCTCGGCACAGGACTACGAAGAGGCAAAATTCGAAGTCACCGCCCGGGAAGTCGTTGATCTCAGGATGAGTGCGGCTAGGAACCATGCCCGCGGCGGCGGTTCGATTTCATTTGCATTTCTCGTAGCCTGGGCCGTTGTCCTCTGGGTCGGCGGGGAAAAGGTGATCGACGGGGACATTTCGATCGGTCAGCTGACCCAGTTCTTCTTCTACCTTGCCCTCCTGCGGTTCCCGGTGAGGATGCTCATCATGATCATCAACTCGACGGCGCGGGCCTCTTCGGCGGGCGGCAGGATCTTTGAAATCCTCGACATACCCTCGGAGATCGTCGATAGACCGAACGCAAAGCCCCTCGCAATCTCGGAGGGCACCATTCGTTTCGAAAATGTCTCGTTCAGCTACGGTGATGCACCGGCCATCCGGAATATCTCTTTCGAGGCGAGCAGGGACCACATGATCGGGATTGTCGGTGCCCCAGGTAGTGGTAAAAGTTCGATCACGAACCTCATCCCCCGCTTTTACGACCCGACATCGGGTCGCGTGACCATCGACGGCGCCGACATCAGCGATGCTACCGTACTCTCGGTCCGCCAGGCCATCGGTCTCGTCGACCAGGACCCGTTCCTGTTCGATGGCTCGATCCGCGACAACATTCGTTACGGCGATGTCAATGCATCCGACGAAAGGATCATTGAGGCGTCGCGGATCGCCCAGATCCACGATTTCATCGTGAGCCTCCCCGATGACTACGACACGGAGTTGGGTGAACGCGGCATCGGCCTCTCAGGCGGGCAACGCCAGCGTGTGGCGATCGCCAGGACGCTGCTGACAGCTTCACCGATCCTGGTGCTGGACGATTCAACCTCGTCTGTCGACGCCGGCACCGACGCCAGGATCCGGTCGGCGCTGAGCGAGATGACCCAGGGGCAAACGACCATCATCATCGCCCACCGGCTCAGTTCGCTGAAGCATGCCGATGAAATCCTGGTCCTCGACAAGGGAGAAATCGTCGAACGCGGTGACCACGATGAACTGCTCGCACTGGATGGCCAGTACCGGGAAGTGTGGGATCTGCAGCGAGGGCAGGGCGGGGAGATGGAAGAATAATGGCCACCACTCCAGGCAACGCCCGGCCCGAACAGGACCCCAGGGGCAAAAGGCCGGCCGACGCCAGGGAAGAACACTCCGAGCTGCATGAATCCGACGAGGAGATGTTCGCCCAGCTCGACAGCACTGTTTTCAAACGGTTCTTATACTACGCAGGGCCATACAAACGGGCGATGGTGGTCGCAACTCTCGCCGTGATCGGCTTCACGCTCGCCAACCTGTCGATACCGCTCCTGGTCAAATTCGGCATCGACGGCGCCATTCGCCGGAGCGATTCCAACCTCCTTCTGATTATCTCCCTCTCACTGGTCGGCGTCGCCGCACTCTACTGGTTCACTAACTATTTGCAGAGAGTGCTCATTACCCGGGTGGCGCTCACGGTCCTGTACGACATCCGGGGCGATATGTTCCTGCAGTTGCAACGATTGGCCCTGTCGTTCTCCGACAAAACCCCAATTGGTGCATTGATGGCCAGGATGTTTGGTGACGTTGGTGCGCTGCAGGAGATGCTTGAATCGTCAATCGAGATAATCGGCGACATCCTCACGCTGCTCGGCATAATTGTGATCCTACTGATCCTCGACTTCCAGCTGGCAATCGTCACCCTTGCCATCGTTCCCTTGCTGTTCTTGATCCGCGTGATCTGGCAGCCAATCGCCCGGCGGGCGTTCCTGAGGATGCGGCGAAACTCTTCAGTAGTGGGCGTGTACCTCGACCAGAACGTAACCGGCATACGGGTCATCCAGGCGCTCAACCGGCAGCAAGAGAACCACGGCATCATGGGTGGCAAGGTACGCACATTCTTCTGGTCGGCGGTGCGTGCGGCCCGGCTCGGTGGGGTCCTGATGCCCACGGTCGAACTGATGACCGGCACGGCGCTCGCGCTGGTCCTTATCGTTGGTGGTGGCCGGGTACTGAGCGGCTACATCGAAGTCGGGACAATGGTGGCGTTCCTCCTCTACGTGCAGCGGTTCTTTGAGCCGATCCGCACCCTGACGATGCACTACGCGGTGTTGCAGCGGGCAGTCGCATCGGGCCATCGAATTTTCGAACTCCTCGACATTCCGCTTGAGATCGCAGACAAACCCGACGCCGAACCGATCAGTGGAATTAAGGGGCGGGTCGAGTTCAAGAATGTGACGTTC
>JASLNQ010000254.1 GCA_030745955.1 Dehalococcoidia bacterium
CCGAAAGTAGTGGGCCGCCACCCGATACGTAGCTCTCAAACCCTGATCGCTGAGCGTCGTTGAGGTCGTTCTCGGTCGCGTCCTGGCGGAGGGTGTTGAGGACGATCGCATCGAAGCCGGAGAGATCGCCGGCCAGCTCACCCGCCGATTCAGACAGGGTCACCGAGTGACCGGCCTCTTCAAGGAACGCCTGCATCACCGGCGTCGATTCTTCGTAGGGGTGTTTGCCACCAGTGACCAGAAGCAGATTCATCGTAGGTTCTCCGTTACAGGCTGGTTGTCAGGAGCCGAGAAGTGGGTCGGCTTCTGTGTGGGATGGCGAGGCCGTTGTGGTCGCCGGTTGAGAAAGATCGGTCGTCCCGGCAACTTCGTTCTCACCCTCGGCGTTCGAGTGGGCTGCCAGCCACTCGCTGCGCACTGTCTCCATGTAAACGAACTCGTAGCCGTCCCGTTTTATCTCGCGGACGGTTTTGAACCCGGCCTTGGTGAACGACTTCTGCGCCCGGAGGTTGTCGGTGAGGGTATGCAGGTACACACGCTCGAGCTCGGTCGCTGTAAAGATGTGCTTGAGTGCGGTCTTCACCACATCGGTGCCGTAGCCCCGGCTCCAGTAATTGCGGTTGCCGATCATGATTCCGAGTTCGCACTGCGACTTATCGGTGTTTATGTCGTAGTACATGCAGTTGCCGATGTGCCTGCCGTCGAGGGTATCGATGGCCAGCCGCACCGACCAGGGCGTCGGGTAGGTGATGTCATCACGGTGGTAGCGCACGTACTCTGTGAAGGTCAGCGTGACCGGGCGTGTCGCGTCCAGACCTGCAAGTTCAGGGTCGATACGCCATGAATAATCGGCCTCGGCATCGTCCATTGTCTTGGACCGGAGCACCGTCAACTCACCTACCAGTCGCAGGTCAGTTGTCGTTTCCTGTTCTGCCTTCATAAAAGGCCACAGCTTTTTCCAGGACTCGCGCTTCATTCCGATGGGTCAGCCTTTGTGATGCTTCTCGGATGTTGATCCACTTGACATCATCGTACTCATGATCGTGATTCGATGTATCCCCACCAACATACTTCATCAGGTACCAGTGGACCGTCTTGTCGATCCTTACGGTGCTATCGCTGTCGAACGGGAGTTCGCCGAGTGTTTCACCGGCGGTTCTGAAGAATGAGTAGTAGGTGTCGTCGATCGGGGGACCGAGCTCGACGTGCAAGCCGGTTTCCTCAACCACCTCACGGAGCGCAGTATCGCCCACCGATTCGCCTTCCTGCGGAGTCCCTTTGGGGAGTGCCCAGAGCGATTCGGACCGCCGGTGGCATACAGCGACAGACAACTGCCCGTCGTTTTCAGTGCGTAATACGACGCCACCGGCCGACCACCGGTCGATTGAATGATTTGTTACGCGCTGTTTTGCCATGGGGCTCGTTAAAAAACCAGGAAAACTTGGAATGCAGAGCCGGATTCTAAGTTTGGTCGCGCTGGCGGTCAAACGCTCGCGTGCGGGTTTTCCACCAAACCGGACACCGGATCATATTCATCGCGGAAACAAATTGACACCGATCTGGTCGAATTCGATAATTGTTAATTGGGTAAAAAAGCCATAAAGTCACTTTTCAGCGTGTAAATGCATCAAATAGGCGGTAACAGCCGCCGTTCGACCGAAAATACGGTGCGTGAGAAGCTCGCTGGGCTACCGGCTCATCCACAACATATGGGACTTAGCAAATAACCGCATAATCACCTAGTGAAGAATGCGGTTTTTTTGTGACTGGAACATAATTCGGTGCGGGTGCTCGGTCAACAAACTGGCGTACAACGGGCCAGGGCTCGAAAAAGGTAAACGAACATTGGACAAGCACGATTTTGTCATCAGGTTCGCAGGTGAAGGCGGGCAGGGGCTGGTCACATCGGCCGACGCCCTGGCGCGCGCCGCGGCGCATGCCGGTTATTTTGTCCAGACACACACAACCTTCCCAACGCAGATCATGGGCGGCCCTGCTTCGTCGCAGGTGAGGATTTCCACCACGCCCGTGCTCAGTTCGGGCGATGGTGTCGACGTGCTCGTGGCGCTGAACCAGTACGCCTACGAGCACCACTACGAGGACCTCAACGCGGGCGGCGTCACGGTCTACAACGCCGAAGAGTTTGAACTGCCAGAAGGCGGTAACTACTTCGGGATTAAGGCCGACGAGCTTGCGAAATCGACCGGTAACGCCCGGGCAGCGAACATGGTGACGATCGGTGCGGTTGCGCAGTTGATCGAGTTCAGCCTGGACGAGATCGACCAGTTCATCCAGCAGCGGTTTACCCGCGGCAGGGCCGGCGATGTCGAAATTATCGAGGCGAATATCAAGGCAGTGCGGCTGGGCGTGGACGTCGCCCGGACGAGTGGATTCACCGTGGGGCAGTTGGAGGTCCCGCCCCCCCCCGATGGCGAACAGGTCATCATCACCGGCAACCACGCGGTGTCGCTGGGGGCGATGGCTGCGGGGCTGGAGTTCTACGCCGGTTACCCCATTTCACCCGCCACAACAATCCTGATCTGGATGGAGAACAACCTGTGGGGCGAGGGGCGGTTCGTTCACCAGGTCGCTTCTGAAATCGAGGCGATCAACGCCATCCTCGGCGCAGGGTTTGCCGGCAGGAAGGCGATGACCGCGACTGCGGGTCCCGGTCTTTCGCTGATGAGCGAGGGGCTTGGCCTCGCCTGGATGGCCGAGATACCGCTCGTTGTCACCAATGTGCAGCGTGGCGGCCCGGCGACCGGCCTGCCAACGAAATCGGAGCAGTCCGACCTCTTCGAGGCAATCCACCCGGCTCACGGCGACATCAAGATGCCGGTGCTGGCCCCCGGTTCAATCGAAGAGTGCTTCTACGCCAGCGCGCTGGCAACGAACTGGGCAGAGCGGTACCAGGGCCCGGTGATCCTCCTGACAGAGAACGCCCTGGCCGAACGGAGCGAGAACATCCGCAAGCCAAACCTGGCGGAGGTTAGCAACGAGAGCCGGGCACTTGTCAGAAACGGCGAGACTGGCATGCGGTACGACTCGTGGGATGGCACCACCCCGCTTCCGGGGATGCCCATTCCGGGTGGCCCGGGCGCATACGTCGCGAACGGCTCGGAGCACGACGAGATCGGCGACACGACCCACCTTTCTCACCACCACACGAGGCTCACCGAGCGCCGCTTCAAGAAGCTCGACCTGCTCGATGGTGCCTACTATGAGATCGAGAGGCCGGACGCAGAAGTGATCCTCATGCCGTGGGGCACCTCGAAGGGCCCGACCCGCGAGGCGTACGACAGGCTCCGCGAGCGGGGTGTGGACATTGGCTGGCTGTACTCGGTGGCGCTCAACCCCCTACCCGACGAGATCAGGGAAGTGCTGGAAGCGGCAGGCAAGATTCTCGTTCCTGAACTGAACTACCTGGGCCAGTGGTCGGCGCTCCTCAGGCAGGAGGGCTACCGGGCCGAATCGATAACCCAGTACACGGGCCTGCCGTTCAGACCTGCGGACCTCGTGGAGCGCATAGGTGAACGAATTGGCGCAGGAGTGACAGCATGAGCGACCGCAATCCTGAATACGACTTTGCCTGGTGCCCTGGGTGTGGCGACTTCGGAGTGCGGCGGGCGCTGCAGGTCGCACTTGCCGCCTATTCAACCGAGCACGAGGAGCCGCAGGCCAATAACGTTGTGATTGCCGGTATCGGCTGTTCGGGGAACATGGTCCACCTCGTTGAAGGCGAGCAGCCGTTCGGGATCCATGGCATTCACGGCCGGACCCTGCCGATATCTTTCGGTGTGAAGATGGGCCGCCCCGACCTGAACACAGTCGTCGTAGCCGGTGACGGCGACTTCCTGTCGATCGGCGCCGAGCACATCGGGCCGGTCGCCTATCGTAACGTGGATGTCACTGCGGTCATCATGGACAACGGCGTTTAC
>JASLNQ010000255.1 GCA_030745955.1 Dehalococcoidia bacterium
GACTTCTTCTTCGGAGTCGATTCATTCGACATCCCGGGATCGTTCATCGTCAGCGACAAGACGACCCTGCGGTTCGAGGTCGTTCCGCTACCCGGGCAGACCACCGGGAACAGCTTTATGTGGTGGATCATGGTCGAAAGTTCTGTTGCCGACAGCTCTGGCATCGAGGCTATCAACCTTGGCGATACCGCGAGTAATCCCAACCAAACCGAGTAGCAAGACCAACAACTAGGAAATAACCCGCTATCACTACTGAGACGACTCCAACAACAGGTCCGGCCGGACCGGCGGTATGCCCAAAATGCGATTCGGTGTTCAAATCGACGCAGGGGTTGGCAGGCCACCTGAGGTTCAGGCACGGCAATGCTGAGTGGTCCGACTCCATCGACAGGGCGAGAGCACAGCGGATCGACACGCTAACGTCGTTCTCGGGAATGTCGGGCCTGCCGCAGTCGACCCAGTTGCTGATTGCCAAGTTGCACCGCAAGTACACTGCCGGTAAAAAATCGAGTCCACCAGCCGACTGCATCCTCTGCGGTGCAGTGTGCAAATCGCCACAGGGACTTTCGGGGCATATGCGTTACCGGCACGGATTCGGCGCGCAAAAAAACGACCCCAGGGCCACGACCGACCTGGTGAAGTACGTCCAGACGCATGAGATGCCGGACGTGGCCCGCGAGGCGATCTGGGAGAAGATCCTGAGGCTGGAAGGGTTTCGCTGGTAGGGGCTATGCTGCGCTGCCCAGGATCTGCTCGTCGGCAAGCACCGCCCAGACGACCGATGGGGCGTAGATGCCCCGCATTGTGGAAGGGCCGTTTTTCGGCCACTGGTCCAGGGCCTTTTTGAACTGGCTCCGCGGGATCCTCGCCCCGCTGTCGCGAACGGTCAGGTAACCCGATTCGACCTCGTATGTGAATCCCCGGCCGCGCTTGGTAGATATTTCTTCACCGGCGTTCAGCTCTATTCGCCCCCAGAGGGCTTCGAACGCGGGATCATCACCAGCGGGTTGGCGTGTTTGTGAGCGCCCTGTGGCGGGACTGGGGGTGGGAGTACCGGCAGGTACGGGGGCAGGTGGGACCATCGACTGAGCGGTGGCGGCTTTTGTCTCGGCAGATTCCTCACCATAGTTGTACTGGATGAAGCGGTCGAGGCTCATCCTTGCACGGTGTGCGGCCCTGATCAGAGCGCGGTAAGAGTTCTGGGAGACATCTATGTTAGGCATGGTGAGTCTTCGAATTGGTCCCTGCCAGGTCAATTCTGGCACCGTGGCCCCGGATATATACATATATATATACACAAATCGAGTGTGGAACTATACGCACTCGCCCATGGGGCGTAGCATCGTGCAACCCCTGCAGTCCGGGGGTGATCCGGCGGTACGTTGATGGCAGGCCGGGTCTTTCACACGATGACGGGTCTATACCCCGGAAGTGAACGCCAGAAAATGACTACTGCACGAGAAGGCGAGCGAGTCGCCTACTTCAACGGCGACATAGTTCCCGAATCCGAGGTCCGGATCCCGTTCAGGGACAGGGGCTTCAAATACGGCGATGCCGTTTTCGATATGACCCGCACGTTCGGGCACAAGATCTTCAAGCTCGAAACCCATATCGACCGGTTCTACAACTCACTCCGTTACGTCGACATCGACCCGGGCATGGACCAGCGGGTGATGGTCGAGAAGTCGAACGAGGTGCTGGAGGCCAACAGCCACCTGCTGGGGCCTGACGACGACTACTGGGTGGGCCAGCGCGTGTCGCGCGGCGTCGACCTCGTTGGAGGCGACATGTGGGAGACCGCAGGCGGCCCGAACGTGATCATCGAGTGCACCCCGCTGCCGTTCAAGCCCAGGGCACGCCTGTACAGGGACGGCATGGACGTCCTGATCCCGTCGGTGCGCCGGGTACCGCCCGAGGCGCTCAGCCCGCGTGCGAAGTCGCACAATTACCTCAACCTGATCATGGCCGACATGGAGGCCAAGGCGCAGGATCCCGAGGCCTGGGCGATTTTGCTCGATACGCGGGGGTTCCTGACCGAGGGGATCGGCTCGAACATATTCACGATCAAGGACGGCGTGATTTACACCCCGCACGAGCAGTACGTGCTCGGTGGCATTTCGCGTGAGACTGCGATCGAGATGGCCGAACGCATCGACGTGCCGGTCGTCACCAAGGACCTGGACATGTTCGACGCTATCACGGCCGACGAAGTGTTCTTAACCTCAACGTCGCTCTGCATTTGCGGGGTGCGGTCGTTCCAGGGGCGCCAGATCGGTGACGGTTCGGCTGCGGGTCCGATCACGAAGGCGCTCATGGATGCCTACGTTGATTTCGTGGAGTTCGACTGGGTGGGTCAGTACCTGAAGCGCCTTGAGGCCCAGGACTGAAACGACTTGACAACGAAGCCAGACCTGTACCTGCCCCCGACCGGATCCTGGGAACGCCGGGATGCTACGGCCCTGGGAATGGACCAAGCCACGCTCAATGCTGCGGTCCAATTCGCCATCGACAACGAGATTAGCTGGCCTTACGACCTCAGCAATGCTTCTGTCGTGCAGGATGCTCCGCAGTGGGCGGCAAAGCTGGGACCGTTCAAAGACCGTGGTGGGCCTGCGGGCGTTGTGGTCAAAGACGGTTATATCGCCGCCGAGTGGGGCGACGTGGAGCGCGTCGACCTGACCTTCAGCGCCACGAAGAGCTACGTCGCGACCATGGCCGGACTGGCCTTCGACAGGGGGCTTATCACGAGCACCTCGGACCGTGTAGGCGACTACGAGCGCGGCAAGTCGATCACCATGGCGGGTGCCGAGGGTAGTGCGGGCGAGCCAATCGACGGTTTCGACACTGACCAGAACCGCGATGTCACGTGGGAGCACCTGTTGCAGCAGACCTCCGAGTGGGAGGGGATGCTCTACACGAAGCCTGACATCGTCGACTGGAACCGCAACCTTGCCTCGGTGGGCCTTGGACAGACAGGCGGGGCAGGAAGCCGGGAGCGGCAGCGCGCGGGCGGCCACTGGGAATATAACGACGTTCGAGTGAACCGGACCGCCCTGGCGCTCCTGGCGGTTTGGGGCGAGCCACTGCCGGATGTTTTGAAACGCGAGGTCATGGACCCGGTTGGCGCTTCGGATTCGTGGGAATGGCACGGCTACGGTGACCATTCGGTTGTGAATGTCGATGGAATGGTCACGGAATCGGTGTCGGGAGGCGCGCACTGGGGTGGCGGGCTCTGGATCAGCGCTCTGGATCATGCACGTTTCGGGATGCTGTATCTCAACCGGGGCCGGTGGGGAGACCGGCAGATCGTTTCCGAGCGCTGGATCGACATGATGACCGTGCCGTGCCGTCTGAACGAGCAGTACGGCTACATGTGGTGGCTCAACACGACGCATGTCCGTTACGGGCGACATGCATCCGAGTCGACATTTTCGGCTTCGGGCGCCGGTGGGAACTGTGTGGTTGTCGATCCTGAGAAGAACCTCGTGGTCGTCACCCGGTGGTGTGAGGACGTTCCCGGGGTTGTCGACCTGGCGGCGCAGGCCGTGAGCGGACGCTAGCCGTCTATGGCATCTCCCTCAACTGCGGATCCCGGAGGACCCGTGACCGGTGATTCGGGCCAATCCTTGCCCGAACCACCTGCCCGCCGGCCCCTTTCGGCCCGGGCTGGCGCGCTGGCATTGCTGCTTTCAACGATGTGGGCGGGCAATCCGGTTGCCAACAAGGCTGGCCTTGAAGATGCCGGACCGATGCGGCTGGGGTGGTTGCGGTTCCTTATCGGCTCGATCGTCGTGCTGGTTTATGCGGTGGCGACCCGGCAGTCGTTCAGGATTCAGCAACACGAGTGGGTGCCCCTCGCCCTGCTGGGCACGCTTTTCACGGTGCAGCTGGCGTTTATGAACGTTGGGCAGGACTTTTCAACCGCGGGCCAC
>JASLNQ010000256.1 GCA_030745955.1 Dehalococcoidia bacterium
TTGAAGAGAACGCAGAAGTCACCTCCGATGCTGTAGCCGTGGACACCGATGGTTTCGGCGCGAGCGCCGCTTCCGATGAGACGGTTATTGAAGTAAAGGACCTCCAAACCCAGTTCACCACCCGCTGGGGAACGGTGAAGGCGGTGGATGGAATCAGCTACCACGTCCAGCGAGGTGAAACCCTTGGCATCGTTGGTGAGTCTGGGTCCGGCAAGTCGGTCAACGCGCTTTCACTGATGAGGCTTGTGCCGTCACCTCCCGGGAATATTGTCGGGGGAGAGGTAATCCTCAACGGTCGCAACCTCCTCGAACTCTCCGAGCGACAGATGACGCAGGTCCGTGGTGGTGAAATCTCCATCATCCTGCAAGACCCCATGCAGGCGTTGAACCCGGTGTTCAACATCCAGAGCCAGGTCGGCGAGGCAATCAAGATCCACCAGGGCACCAAGGGCGGGGCGCTCTTCGAAAAGATCGTCGACTCACTCCGCAAGGTGCGGATCCCCGCCCCCGAGACACGTGCCAAGGACTACCCGCACCAGCTCTCCGGTGGCATGCGACAGCGTGTTGTAGGGGCGATCGGTATTTCATCGGCCCCGGCAGTCATCATCGCCGACGAGCCGACCACGTCCCTTGACGTGACGATCCAGGCGGCATATCTCAGGCTCCTGCGGCAGATTCAGCAGGAAGAAGGCGTCGCCATCATCTTCATCACGCACGACTTCGGCATTGTGGCCAAGATGTGCGACCGCGTCGCGGTTATGTACGCAGGCCGTATCGTCGAGCTTGCCGACGTACGGACCATCTTCAACGAACCGATGCACGAATACACCAAGGCGTTGATCGGATCGGTGCCGAAGCTGGAAGAGAAGACCGGCCGACTGCCCCAGATCGAGGGTCAGCCGCCCCTGCTGTACAACCTGCCGCCAGGCGACGCGTTTGCGCCGCGGTCCACACTGGAATTTTCACCCGAAGACGCTGAGCGGAGGCCTCCGCTGGTCGAGGTTAAGCCCGATCACTGGGTACAACTCTCAAAAAGCTCGGTCGTGAATTACGATGAGTATTCACACATGATGCCAGCAGAATAGCTGGTGGGGCCGAAAGGCATTTACGACACGATCCACAGGAATCGGTAACGACTTATGACCACAACTGTAGAAAACGCAACCACCGGATCAGCACCCGTTCCATCGGCACCCGGTGTCAGTGAAGGCACAGATGCAATCGTCTCGATCCGCAACCTCAGAAAGTGGTACCAGGTTGGTGGCGGCTTTCTCGGGTTCGGTAACAAGATCTACCTAAAGGCCGTTGACGACGTCAACTTCGATATCGAACGCGGTAAGACGTTCGGTCTTGTTGGTGAGTCGGGATGTGGCAAGACGACCACGCTGAAGCTCTTGCTCGGACTCGAGGAACCGACGGCTGGCCAGATTTTCTACGAGGGTGAAGACACCGCCACGATGACCAAGGCTGGCAAATCGGAGTTCCGGCGTTCGGTGCAGGCCGTTTTCCAGGACCCGTGGTCTTCGTTGAACCCCCGCATGCGCGTACGCTCGATCGTCGGCGAGCCGCTTGAGATCGCCACGACGATGACCAAGAAACAGGTCGCCGACCGGGTTGGCGATCTGCTCAATGAGGTGGGGCTCAACCCGTACCAGGCAAACCTCTACCCGCACGAATTCTCGGGTGGACAGCGGCAGCGGATCGGAATCGCACGTGCACTGGCCCTGAACCCGAAGGTCATCGCGCTTGACGAGCCTGTTTCAGCCCTCGACGTTTCGATTCGTGCCCAGATCATGAACCTGCTCGTCGACCTGCAGGAAGAGCACGGACTGGCTTACCTGCTGGTTGCCCACAACCTGGCGACGGTGCGGTACATGTGCCACGACATGGCTGTCATGTACCTCGGTGTCGTGCAGGAGTCGGGAGAGACCGAGGCTATCTTCAACAACCCGCTGCATATCTACACGAATGCCCTGATTTCTGCGGCGCTGCCATCGCACCCGGACATTCAGCGTGAAGAGTTCCTGCTGCCGGGTGAGGTCGTATCGCCGATCGATCCGCCTCCGGGAGACGTGTTCATGACCCGGACACCGCTCGAAGTCGACCCGAACCACCAGTGGGCCAATGAGCGCCCGCCGCTGACCGAGGTGGAGGATGGGCACTGGGTCGTGGAGACTCCGTGGTCACTGGCCGCCGACGCCGGCCTGCGTGTCGAACTATCGGGCATCGGAGACTCTTAGGTCCGTAACTCTGTATAGAGCGAAAAGGCTGACGGCACGTGCCGTCAGCCTTTTTGTTCAGTCCCACCCTCTGTGGGCATGTAGCCACGGTGCCTTCGCAGGCCCTCATCGTGAATCGCGCCGAACCCGTCATCCCGACTGTCGCGGAGGGGTTTGACCCTGGCATGCCAGCACCAATCCCACGAACGCAACATGCAACAAATTCGAACGCCGAGAGGGAAGGGATCGCAGTGCCGGTGTGCGGAGCGTGTGGCTCCCGGGCCTGGATTCGAACCAGGATTGGAGGCTTCAAAGGCCCCTGTCCTACCATTGAACGACCCGGGATCGCAGCACTCTAGGATAAGCGATAAACGGCTGGCCCATACACGGCAACCGTCCCAGGTTTGGCACTGGCTGGGCCGGGTGCCGGCAACCTGCGAACCAGGGAAGGCGCGCGTGCGACCTAGGCCGCGGCCGGGTCGGAGTTCTCTCCCGAGTTTCCGCTGGCCCCGGACTCTGGAACCTGGGAAGGTTCAGCTTCCTCGACGGCCTGTAGCAACAACGCCCGCCGTTTGTGCAACATGGCCGCGGCCTGTGCTTCGGGTGAATCGGAGTCGGACTCATCGTCCCTGCGGTCTGTTTCTCCGCTCGCGCCGACTTTCAATATCGGCAGCAGGATTTTGAACGCCGACCCGACGCCGGGTTCGCTCTCGAGCGACACCTTATCGCCGTGCATAGAAACGATCCGCTTCACCAGCGCCAGGCCAAGCCCGGTCCCCGGCACTTCCCAGTTCTCCTCGGTACGCGATCGGAAGAACGTCTCAAAAATACGGTCATGGTCTTCCCTGGAAATGCCGTATCCGTTGTCGCCGACAACGATTTCTGCCTCTCCATTTCTCAGGGAGGTCTCGATAGTGATGTCGGCGTCGGCTGGCGAGTACTTCACTGCGTTCTCGACAAGGTTTGAGACGACCTGTGTGATCTTCTCCCGATCGGCGACCAACACGATACCCTCGGTGACATCGGCCGTGATGTTCTGTTCTTTTTCCGCCGCCAGTGGTCCAAGGCTCTCGACGATGTTGAGGACCATCTGGCCCAGGTCGAACTCCATTTTTGTAAGCGACATTTCGGTGCTCTCGAGCTTCGAGATATCGAGAAGGTCGGAGATTAGCCGGCTGAGGTGCGTGGCGTTGCGCCGGACTACCCCGAGCTGGGTCACCTGCTTTTCGGTGAGATTTCCGGTGCGGTTTCGCTCAAGGATATCGGTGTAGGCAGAGATCGAGGTCAGCGGCGTGCGCAGCTCGTGCGAAACCATAGCGAGGAACTGGCTCTTAGCCTCGTTGACCCTTTCGAGCTCGGCGCTCTTGGCTTCGAGCAGCGACTGCTTCTCGCGTGATTCGGCCAGTTCCAACGCCTGTTCGTGCGACATCGCGTTCTGGATGGCGGGAGTTACCTGTGCTGCGACCTGCGCAACGAGGCTAAGGTCGTTGTCGGTGTAGGCGTTTTGATCACGGTTCATGATCTTCAGCTGCCCGATATGACCCGACGCCTGGGTACCGAGCGGGACCTCGATGATCGAGTTCAAACCAGCCTTCTTCATCGCCGAACCGAGTGCCCCCCTCGGTCGTTTCCCAAGCGAGCGGCCCGACCACGGATCGACCTCCTTACCGGCATTGAATTTGCGCCTGGGCTCATCGAACTTGAC
>JASLNQ010000257.1 GCA_030745955.1 Dehalococcoidia bacterium
CAAGCTCTCAGGGAGCAGCTCACACCAGCCTGATCTCTCTATTATCGAATCAGTCCCACTTTGCTGAAGTCCAACACCCTCCCGAACTCGATTCAGAATCCTGTCCAACCCGGCCAACCCAACACCCACGCCGGCCAACCCCCCTCAACCCGTCGCCCGGTCAAGCAACTCCACCAGGTCGCTTACAGATCTCCCCTCCGGCGACCCCGCAGCCCCAAGACCCTCCTCAAGCGCCAGCAAACAATCAGTCCCTGAGACCGCAAGCACGTTCGCACCAGTCTCCAGGAACTGCCGCGTCGGCAGCATGCTCACATCCCCGCTCTCCCGCTCCACGGCCGCCTGCCCACCACCACCGCAACAGACCGCACGGTCCCGGTTGGTCGCCAGTTCCACCAGCTCCAACCCGGGAATCGCCCGCACAATACGCCTTGGCGCTTCGTAAACCCCGTTATATCTGCCCAGCGAACACGCATCGTGATACGCCACTTTTCCGATCGCCCCACCACTTCCAGCCATAACCGGCCCGGTCCCACCCGAAAACACAATCCGACCCTCATCGATCAACCCCGCCACAAACTCCGTCGCGTGTCGAACGTCGAACACCCCGCCTAACTGCGGATACTCGTTTTTCAGCGTGTTAAAACAGCCGGGGCAGTTCGTCACGATGGTCTTGAAACTCATAGCTCCCAGCGTCTCGATATTCCGCGCAGCCATGCCCTGGAACATGCTCTCGTCACCCAGCCGCCGTGCCGCGTGCCCCGAGCAATCCTCCCGCTCGCCAGCAACCCCAAAATCGACACCCGCCTTCTGCAACACCGATGCCAGCGATCGCGTGACCCGGCTACCCCGCTCGTCGAAGGCGCCACTGCAGCCCACCCAGAGCAGCACATCGGCCGACTCGGCCCCGTCCAGGGTCCGGACCCCCAGGCCCTCCATCCACCTCGTGCGTGAACGCTCTGCACCGCCCACCAGAACCGAGCCCTCACCCCGGGGAACCGCCGACCCCTCGTCCGCAACCCGGACGGGTGCCAGGCCTGTGCCCGGCTCCGGGCCAGCAACCGGTGCCGAAGGAATAAAAAACTTCCCAAGCACCTGCTGCCGCCTGACACCCACGATCAGATCGACCTGGTTGATGGCGACCGGACACGCCTCAACGCACGCCCCGCACATCGTGCAACTCCACAGCGCCGCCTCGCCGCCGACCGCCTCAAGCACAGTCTCCTGCGGAGGTGGGTGCGGGGGCACCACGCCACCGGGCGTCCCCAGCAGCACCGGAGCGCGCTCCAACATGTAGCGCTTCAGGTGCTGGACAACCCGGCGCGGCGAAAGCGGACGACCCACCGCCCGTGCCGGACACTGGTCCTCGCAACGCCCGCAGTTTGTACAAGCATCCAGGCTTAGCAACTGCCTCCACGTCATGTCGGGCAGGTCGGCTATACCCCCGGAACTGCCTGGTCCGGACCCAACAGGACCCACACCCCCTGTCACACCGGGCAAAGCCAGCGCACCCCGCACCCGGCGCTGCCGGAGTAACACGTGAAGCGGACTCACCACGATATGGGCCAGGCGCCCGAACCGGGCCGCCATGTACACCACACCCCCGATAAACACCGCTGCGTGCAACCACCACACCAGCGCATGCAGCCACTCTATCGCAGCCGGAGTCCCGCCGATCCCGATCAGCAGCTTCGCGATCACCCACCCAACCGGCGACCACCTCGCCGAATCAGTGTCGTAAAGCTCCGAAGCCGGATTTAGCTCCGTCGCCCCGATCCGCAGGCCCTCCACCAGGTACCCGGTGATGATGAGCAACAGCAAAAAGCCGATCACCACCCCTGCATTGAACTTTGTGGGCACCCGGCTCGGGCGGATCACAAAGCGCCGGTACGCGGCCATCCCAAGTCCGAAGATCGCCACCAGCCCGCCCGCATCCCACGCAAACCCGGTCTGGACCGAATACCGGACCGTCGGGAGCGTCCAGTCAACGTACCGTTCAAGGTAAAACTCAAGCCCCGTCAGAACGGTGGCAGCCAGGAGAACCAGGAATCCCCAGAAAATAGCGGCGTGCATGATGCCGGGGAAAAGCTCGTGCCGGGTCAGCTTGCGGTGCAGCAGCAGGTCGTTCAGCAGGTACCCGGCGAACCCCCACGACCTGCTGCCCCACGGCCGAAGGTCGTCAACCGGCCCGCCCAGCCGCCAGATCCGTGTGCGCCGCCACAGCGCATAGACCGCCATGGCGACACCGATCCCGGCGGCAGAACTCATCAACAGGCCGAATACCGGGTACCCGATGTTCCAGAACTCTTCTCGACCCGGCATTCCACGTCCTGTCCGTAACCAGAGCGACCCGACCGACACACTCCGTCATGTGCAACCCGCAGATTCTATTCCCGCCCAGCCCGCGACTCGAATCCGTGATCCCACCCAACGGGCACCCTCTAGTGGCAGTGGACTCACCGCACCGGCCAACCCGTCTCACACGGTCTCGATGCCCAGCTCCTTCTGGAAATCCCGGATCGACTCGTCTCTGCTGCGCCCGACTGACCTTTCACGGAGCCCGATTGGGAGGTTCTGCACCTCGGCCTCGATCTTGACCGAGACAAACACAGGCCCCTCCTCGTTCATGATGGTCCCCATGCTGGTCACAAGGTCCTCCAGGTCGTCGAAATGGTGCGTCGACGCATATCCCGCGCTCTTCGCCAGCCCCGCATAGTCGATTCTCTGGGCGTTCGGTACCGGTTGCCCACCGGTCGTTGCGTAGCACTCGTTATCGAGCAGGAAATGAACGAAGTTCTTCGGTGCCTTACCCGCGATGCTCGCAAGCACGCCCAGGTTCATCAGCAGCGCCCCCTCCGAATCGATGATGACCACCTTTTCCCCTGGCAACCCAAGGGCCAGGCCGAAAGCGGCCGGCGTGGTATGCCCCATCGAACCAGAAAGCCGCAGGTCGCGGTTCGGGTTCGTGCTAACTTCCGGCCAACGCCTGCCGATCGTCCCGTTGGTAGTGACGATCGAATCCCCACGGTGGACCTGGAACGCCTTCAGTACCTCGATGCCATCGATCATTTCGCCCCCTAACGGCCGAGTCTAGAAACTAGCGGTTGAAGCCGTGATATTCGTCGCCGATGAGCACTACGACCGGACGCCTCGACGACCTGGCCAGCTCGAACGCCTGTGAGATGCGTGAACCGTCGGCATCGTTTTCCACGAGGAAATACTCGATGCCGAACGCAGTGAGGAACGGCTCCGTGTATTTCGCTGCGGTGTCCGGGGTGGCACCCCGTCGCGTCCACCCGCGATACCCGACAACCATCACCAGCGGAAATCCGGCATCGAGGGCCATCCCACGTATCGAGTCGCCAGACTCCATCATCCCCGTGTTCTGAATCAGGCACACCGGTGTCTTGCCGGCGACATTCAGCCCCAGCGCGGTCGATGGCGCCTCTCCCTCGCGAGCAACCGGAATGACATCTAGCCACTCCTGGTGAGCCAGCAATTCGTACAGGTAGTTCGTCTCGCTGTCTGGAATCGTGATCACATGGGTCACGCCATTCTTCTTGAACTCCGCGACCAGTGTCTCCGGCCGTAAAACCTCAGCCTGTTGCTGAACCATTGTGAGATGCTCCACTATTCATGCCTCTATCCGGTGACGGGATGATAGGGGATATCGGCCAGTTTGTCGTACCACACCGATCCCCACCCGCTCACTCCGGACCACCACCACCACCCGCACCCTGCTAAAGTCCCACCCGAGCCGAACGCACAAGCCAACAGGACACCGTGAAATGCAACGCGTCTACATCACCCTCCAGGGCGACGACACAATCGCCATCTACAACCTCGACGCCGCGTCCGGCGACCTCACGCACCAGGAAGATATCGCCGTTGAAGGCGGCCCCGCCCCCTTCGCC
>JASLNQ010000258.1 GCA_030745955.1 Dehalococcoidia bacterium
ATTTCGCCCGGCACCACTACTCAATTGTGAAAACCTGAGATTCCTCCTGCCAGGGATGGAGAACCTGCACCGCGTCCCGACTCCTGCGGAGGGACCTGGGGTGGGGTCGCGAAACACCAGGCAACTCCCATAACCCTTCTTCCCGGCGATGCGGAGGATCCCCACGCCAATCTCCTCTCCCTGCGCCCCGGCACGCCCCACTTAGGTAGTATCAAGCCTGGTCGCCAGAAAGCACGGGGCTGAGATTATTCGAGGTAGCAAGTTGAACGTTCTGGTCACAGGCGCCGCCGGGAATGGAATGGGTCGCAGCATCGCCCTGACACTCGCCCGGGACGGCTTCGGGGTCGCCGTCAACTATCGCACGAGTGAGTCGGAGGCCGTGGCGCTGGTCTCGCACATCGTGGGCCGGGGCGGCATCGCGCAGGCGTTTGGTGCGGATATTTTCGAGGCAGGCGAGTGTGAAAACCTGGTTGAGTCGGTCAGCACCGAGCTTGGCGCCATCGACGCCCTGGTAGTCAACCCCGGGGCGGGTTGGAACCCGGCACCGGCGTCAACGCTGGCACCGCAGGCCGGCATGGATGACGCGTCGAAGGAGCTCTCACCGATCTTCAATCTCGTGCCGCTGGTCTTGCCCGGCATGATCGAGAGAAGATGGGGCAGGATCGTCGCCCTTACATTGCTCCCGCCGTACGATTCGCCAGCCTACTCATACAACGCAGCGAAAGCCGCTCGCGCATCGACGATGCAGCTGCTGGCGCGGGATACGTGGGGGCAGGGCGTGACCGTCAACACGATTGGTCCCGGACCGGTGGAGGCTGTCGATACGCTCGAGACTGCCGTCGAACTGGCCGACCACGGAGATGCCTGGTCTAAGCGCACGAACGTCACACCGCAGGACGTCGCCGAAGTCGCTTCGTTCCTGTGCTCGGAGGCCGGCCGCTTTGTGACCGGCTGCAGCGTTCCTGTCCAGTTCAACGCGTAGCAACGCTCGGACGAAAACCCCGACCGATAAAAAAGGCCCCGGACACGATGTCCGGGGCCTTCCAGATTGTTCGTGGAGCGGAAGACGAGATTCGAACTCGCGACCCGCACCTTGGCAAGGTGCTGCTCTACCACTGAGCCACTTCCGCGTACACGTTCAACAGTAAGCATTTCCGACGTTTTGGTCAAGGTGGCGTGCTGTGACGATCTCACTTTTTGCGCGGCTCACGCCCGATTGAGCGCATCTCGCCGTCCCATCCAGCCGACAACGTTTTGGCCTTCGTGCAGCCAGGCGTAGTTCACGCCTTGAGATAATCCGACCCACCGCCGGGTCAGATAAGATCGCGCCAGTTCATCATCCCCCCCGGCCATACCACCCGAGGCAGGCCGCTACACCAGAGGAATCCAATCATGACGAACCCGGACAACGGCCAGGAAACTAAGCACTCAAACCGGCTGGAAAACAGCGTCGTTGCGATTACCGGCGCAGGCAGCGGCAACGGACGTGCCAGCGCTCTCCGCACCGGCCGGGAGGGTGCGTCACTGTACATCAGTGACATAAATCCCGAGTTGCTCGAAGACACACTCGGCGACCTGAAGGCCGAGGGAATCGAGGCCGCGGGCGGGATTTTCGACGCTGCGAATATCGCTGATGCCCCGCGGTTCATCGACGCCGTGAAAGACGCCTACGGTCGGGTCGATGTCCTGGTGAACAACGCGGGCGCGGTGCGGATAGAACCGTTCCCGAACGTCTCGGAAGAGAACTGGGACTGGACGATGGACCTGAACCTCAAGGGCGCTTTTTTCGTGATGCAGGAAGCGGCGAAACCGATGATGGAGCAGCGCTCCGGCAATATCGTCAACATCGCATCCATTGCCGGAACTTTCGGCGGGCCAACGTCGTCACCACCATACGCCGCAGCAAAGGCCGGCCTCGTTAATCTCACTACTGTCGCCGCTGCGAGCCTGGCCGGGTACGGAGTCAGGGTGAACGCGATCGCGCCGGGTATTATCAACACACCGTTTCATGCGCCCGTCGATCTCGCGATCGGCCAGGAACAGCTCGGGCTCAAGCCGGGTGAGCACATCCACACCCGCGTGGGCCTGATCCCGCTGGGGCGGCTGGGCGAGCCCGAAGACGTCGCGGCGACCGTTGCGTTCCTTGCCAGCGAGGATGCAGGACACATCTCAGGCGAGACGATCACCGTCGCAGGCGCGATGCGGAGTTTGTAGGGCGAACGGGGGTTGGTGGGGGGATTCGGGTCGCAGCCCCCAAGGTGTAAAACCCACACTGGACCCCCTTCCCGCCAAATCCCCCGGTACCACCCGATTTCCCGAGCGAAGCCGAGGGACCTCGACGCCAACCGTAACAACAGCAGTGACCGCCTTGCTCCAGGCAGAATCGGCTTCATCCGGCAGGCAAGCACTTCCCACCGGGATCCCTCCACTCCGGTCGGGAAATCGGGTTTTTCGCGAAGGTAGCGGCCATGTACTATCATTCTGGGCTTGATTCAGAACGCTTGACGACGGGCTACACCGGTCATGCCGGTCGCGTGACACCGCCCCAGGTCCCTCCGCTTCGGTCGGGAAATCAGGTTGTAGAGGCGCAGGCTCCTTTGGGTCGTAATTTGCGTCGGGATCGCTCCGCCGCCGTAAAAGCACCGCCTACACCCGGTCGCTCACCCTCACCAGGAGCTTGCCAAAGTTTTCGCCTCGGAGCAGGCCGATAAAAGCGGAAGGCGCGTTCTCGAAGCCGTCAACGATGTCTTCCTTGTACTTCAGACGGCCTTCCCTGATCCACTTTGCGATCCGGGCCCGGGCAATCTCATGCTGCAACACGAAGTCGTAAACAAGGAAGCCTTCAACGGTGGTGCGGGTACGAATCAGGTTTCCCAAAACCCGTGGGCCCAGTGCAGGAGTCGCGGCGTTGTACTGCGAGATCTGGCCACAGACGGCCACTCGTGACTTGAGCGCAAGGTTCTCGAATACGGCATCGGACACCGGCCCGCCGACGTTGTCGAAATAGACATCGACGCCCGTCGGTGACAACCGGGCTATCTCCGCTGAGACATCCTGGGTCTTGTAGTTGATGGCGCCATCGAATCCCAGCTCGTTGACGACGTACGAGCACTTCTCATCGCTCCCGGCAACGCCGATCACGAAGCAGCCATTGAGCTTGCCAACCTGGCCGACAACGGCGCCGACCGCCCCGGATGCAGCCGAAACGACGAGTGTGTCGCCAGCCCGGGGTTTCAGCACCTCGAGCAGGCCGAAATACGCTGTCATACCCGGCATCCCGAGCACGCCGACCGCAGTGGATACCGGACCCAGCGAGGGATCGACAGCCGTGGCCGTGTGAGCGGGGACGGCGGCCCATTCCTGCCAGCCGATAGATGCCCTGACGATGTCGCCGACGGAGTGGATTGGCGATTGGCTCTGCTCGACCCGGGCCACAACCTCGCCGGTCATGACATCGTCCGGCTGCAGGGGCGTGGCGTATGAGGGGCCCGACCGCATCCGGCCCCGCATGTATGGATCGAGCGACATGTAGAGCGTGCGGACCAGGACTTCGCCGTGCTTCGCTTCCGGGACCGGCGATTCGACAAGTATGAAGTTTTCGGCGACCGGTTCGCCCTCGGGCCGGCTTGCCATAGTCCATGCTCGGTTCATATCGGCCATTTCTATCTCCCGTTTGGTTTTTTCGATTCAGTTTGGATCCGTTTCGATCAGGTCCGATAAGTTTCGATCAACGCCACCTCAGCACCCGCTCAGCGTTCGATGACCAGGTTGCCGTAGTCGTCGACCGTCGCCGTCCACGACGGCTGGACAACCGTCGTGCAGTCGGGCTCCTCGACTATCGCCGGGCCGCTGAACACCGCCCCGGCGGGTAGTTTCGCACGGTCGTAAACGGTGGTTTGAACAA
>JASLNQ010000259.1 GCA_030745955.1 Dehalococcoidia bacterium
CGCCCGGTGCAAGGCTGCGGGGTTGACTGCCGAGGCCCACGGCAACATCGAGCTGGCGATCTGGCAGAAGTTTGTCTTCATCTGTGCCCTGAGCGGCATGACGGCGCTCACCCGGAAGCCGATCGGCGAGATATTCGCCCAGGAGTCGACAACTGCGATGTTCCTCCAGGTGCTATCAGAAGTTGCCGATGTTGGCAGGGCCGAGGGTGTCTCCCTGCCGGAGTCGATCGCGACCGACACACTGGCCGCGGCGCAGGCACGCGAGCCGTTCATCATTGGCTCGATGGGTCACGACCTGATCGCCGGCCGACCAATCGAGATCGGGCTGTTGAATGGCCGGGTCGTCGAGCTCGGCGAGAAGCACGGCATCCCGACCCCGGCCAACTTTGCGATTACGGCGGCGTTGAAGCCGCATGAGATGGGGGCTGGATAGGTGGTGGCTGTTGGTGGTCGCGCAGATCCTGAATCAAGTTCGGGACGACTCTGCGGGATTCGGGATGACTATGCCGGGTTCGGGCGATATATACCGCTGGTCCGACGATTGAAGCTAGTCAATCAACCCTTCCTGCAGCATGGTCCACGGTGCGCGGGCTGACCATTGCTTGGGTCGGGGCACGCGGGAGACCGGAACGTCGATGAAGACGGGTTTGTTCATTGCGAGAGCCTTCGGGACCACGTTGGAGACATCGAACGGGTCTTTCGCCCGCAGGCCAACCGCGCCGTACGCCTCGGCCAGCTTTACGAAATCGGGGTTCACGAAATCGGTTTCGTACGCCCCGCCAAAATCGTCATCGAGGTCACGCGCCACGTTCCCGTAGTGTCCGTCGTTGTAGATGACCGTCACCAGGTTGATGCCGTATTTCACCGCGGTTGAGATTTCTGACGAGTTGTACATGAACCCGCCGTCGCCAGAGATGCAGACCACCGGTTTGTTGGGGTTGCCGACCTTCGCTCCCAGGGCGGTCGGGAAGGAGAAGCCCAGGTTCCCCGAGTAGCCGGAATCGATGTAGCTCTTGGGATTCTCGGTGATCCAGCGCGGCCGTGAGTAGTAGCCGAGTTGGGTCATGCCGAAAATCATGATCGCATCACTCGGAACGCCAGCCTGGAGCGCCTGCAGATAGTCTTCCTGTGGCCGGTTGAGCTCCTCTTCGCTTTCGGCCAGTCTGCGCTGAATATCGGCGACTTCCACGGCGGGAGAGTGCCATGTGCCGCCACCGGTTGCCTCAAGGGCCCGGGTCAGCACGGGCAGGGTTGCCTTCACATCGCCAATGAGTCCGAGGGTGTTCTGGTGGACATGACCGATCATTTCGGGGTCGGCGTCGATGTGGACCAGGCGTGCGGCGTTGCCGGCCTGGTTTCTCATCGAGAACCGGGTACCGATGCCGATTATCAGGTCGGCGTCCTCTATGTAACCCTTCAACGATCCGGCGGGACCCAGCGAGCCGCCCAGCGCCAGCGGGTGTCGCTCGGACATTGTTCCCTTGCCGCCAGCCGAGGTCATGACGGCGATCTGCGCCGCTTCTGCGAAGGCGACAAGTTCGGCCTCGGCACCCGAGCGGGCGACTCCCCCACCGGCGTAGATGACCGGTTTTCGGGCCGCAGCAATCTCCTTTGCGGCCTGCTCGATGGTGGCGTTGTCGGGAATTTTCCTGACTATTTGGGCGGGTTCGAGGAGAGTCACTTCTTCACGTTCGACCATCGTTTCCGGGGGGAGCTCAAAGTGCACCGGGGCTGGCCGGTCGGACTGTGCCTGCCGGAAGGCCTCGTGGATGGCTTCGGGCACCTCGTTGGGCCGGAGCACCATTTTCTGCCACTTGGTGATCGGATTGGTGATCTCCTTCTGGTCGTTCACCTCGTGGAGGCCACCAAAATTCTTACCAACGGTCGCACGGGGGATCTGCCCGGCGATCAGGACGACGGGTGACGAGCGTGCAAATGCGGTGGACAGCCCGCCGCCGGCGTTGTAGATGCCGGGACCGGGTACCACCAGCGCAACGCCGGGTTTACCGGTAGTGCGGGCGTAGCCGTCAGCCATGTAGGTCGTGGCCTGCTCGTGACGTGTGACGATTAGCCTGATGCCGGGTTCGTCGCGCAGTGCGGCGATGATGCCGTACATCTGGACTCCGGGCAGGCCAAATACGATTTCGACGCCTTCTCGAACAAGAGACTTTACGAGCGCTTCTCCACCCGAGAGTTTGGCCATGTGTTACCCCTGCACCCGGCGGGTGCTGATCGGTGAACTTGAGTAGTGGTTGCCGGACGCCCGCAGGTTACCGCTGGAATGTTTGGTCCGCTACATGCTGGCGATGGGTTCAGGGAGCTTGATGTGTCCGATGGGAGTAGGTGACGCGGTGGGTTTGATTTAATGTGGCCGGACGCCGCGCTGCACCGCCATGCCTACGACGCGCCCCCACCCCGGGTCTCTCCGCATGGGTCGGGACGCGGGCACGTCGCGGGTGTGGGCTTTGATGACCGGTTGAATCCGGTAGAGGTCCCTCCGCTGCGGTCGGGAAATCGGCGGCAGTAAGTCGTCGGGAAATCAGGTGGAGGTGGTAGGTTGTCCCGCCGCTCCCCTAGTCGTTGGGGGCGATCATGTATTTCACGCCTTCGCCGCTGGCCGATGCTGCGAACGCCTCGGTTATCTCTTCGAGTGGGTGTCGGGCGCTGACTACGCCGTTGAGGTCGATCTGCGACAGGAGTGTCATCGCCTCGGCGAAGGCGTCGCCGGCCCCGAACGCACCGCTAACGGTTATCTCCCTGTAGTGAAGGTCGTACAGGTCCACCGGCAGGGGCGAACCCACCGGACTGACGCCGACGAGTACCAGGTTGCCGCGTGGGCGGATCATTTTCGACACGCTTGCGACCAGGGCGGGAACGCCGACTGCCTCGGCACCGATCTTCACGCCGTACCCACCGGTCAGGTCGTTCACCAGTTCGGATAGGTCGTCGCTGGTGGGGTTATTGAGCACGTCGGCCCCAAACTGGCTGCCCATTGCGAGTCGTTTCGGGTTGGGCTCGGAGAGAATAATCCGCCCTGCCCCGCGCAGCTTGAGGACTCTGACTGTGAAAAGCCCGAGCAGGCCACCACCGACGACGAGGGCGTCGCAGCCTTCTTCGATATCGCCGATCATGTTGAGACATGAAACGACACAGCCCGCGGGTTCGGTCATCGCCACGGTTTCCGGGCTGAGACCGTCGGGAACGATGTTGGCCTGGCGTTGATCGACCAGCACATACTCGGCAAAGCCGGCCGCCATGCGCGGTGTACGTTCACAGTGCATGCCGCTCCACGTCCGGCAGCCCTCGCATTCACCACACGCTGCGTTGATCGTGCAGCCGACCATCTTGTCGAGCAGTGTCGGGTCGACATCGTCGCCGATCTCCACAACTGTGCCCGTGAACTCGTGACCCAGCACTTCGGGGGGCGTTCCCGGGAACAGTCCCTGTGTCTTGTGGATGTCCGTGCCGCAGATTCCGGCGGAGTGGACCTTGAGCACGAGTTGGCCCGGCCCGGGGATTGGATCGGGGACGGTATCGATCGTGAATTCACTCCCGCCGCGCCAGGTTGCTACGCGCATGCTCTCTCCGTAGTGCTGCTCTTGCTTCCCGGTATCCGCTTGGCGCCCCGGGTTTTCCGCCAACGAATAGTAATCCATGTATTCCTTTTGCCGCGCCCCTGTCCAACCGCGGCGAACAGTGCCAAAATCAGCACTGCTTTTCCCGGAAGGCAACCATGCGACACCACGCCTGGTCTGGCACCGAGTGAAGAGCTGGAACCCGTGGAGCCCAGGGAACAAACCAGGAAATAACCATGAAGATCACAGATGTTAGGTGCGCAATCATCGGGGATCACCCCGTTATTCGCATTACCACAGACGAAGGT
>JASLNQ010000025.1 GCA_030745955.1 Dehalococcoidia bacterium
TCAACGGGAAGCTCCGGGACGAACTGTTAAATGGCGAGATTTTCTACTCACTGAAGGAGGTGCAGATACTGACAGAAAGGTGGAGGCGGGAGTACAACACGATCCGGCCCCACAGCTCACTGGGATACCGACCACCGGCGCCAGAGGTGTTCATGCCTCGGCTTCAGCTGGCGGCAAATCCGAGATAATGACTGGTAACGTTCGCGGGGGCAGGTCAGTTTCCGAAAAGTTCGGGACCGGGTTGATCACGAACGACATCGTGGTGGTTTCGGAAAACGGCTCGGC
The DNA here is from genome assembly GCA_030745955.1 of Dehalococcoidia bacterium. Next base: position 286 of record JASLNQ010000025.1, read on the forward strand.
GATCGACGATTCGGCCCTGCGATCGCTGATCGACCAGCTCGGCACCGATCCGTTGTACGGCGATACTGAGATCGTCCTGAGCGAGGACGGTACCGTCGCAATGGTGAGCGCGGTGATCAAGACCGACCCATCGTCGGCAGCCGCAATCGACGGGCTGACACGACTGCGCAGTGAGCACATTCCTGCCGCACTGGGCAGTTACGGCTATGCCGTATACGTGGGTGGCGATACTGCAAGCACGCAGGATGAGATCGATCTCATGCTCGATTACCTGCCGTGGGTGTTCGGGTTCGTCCTGGGTGCGAGCTTCCTGCTGCTCATGATGGTGTTCCGCTCGATCGTGGTGCCAGCCAAGGCGATTCTCATGAACATGCTTTCGGTGGCGGCCGCGTACGGACTGCTCGTGCTGGTGTTCCAGGAAGGACTCGGTGCCACGCTGTTCGGTTTCCACCAGACGCCGGTAATCGAATTCTGGCTGCCGCTGTTCCTGTTTAGCATCCTGTTCGGCCTGTCGATGGACTACCACGTGTTCATGCTGAGCCGGATCAAGGAGCGCTACGACGAGACAGGTGAAAACACAGCCGCGGTCGTCTTTGGTCTGCGCAACACTGCGGGGATCATCACCGGGGCCGCTTTGATCATGGTTGCGGTGTTCGGTGGGTTCGCCCTTGGCGATCTTTCGATGTTCCAGCAACTCGGTTTCGGCCTGGCGGCTGCGATCATCATCGACGCAACGCTGGTGAGGTCGATACTGGTACCCGCAAGCATGGAACTGCTTGGCGACAGGAACTGGTACTTCCCAGGCTGGCTGGAATGGCTGCCCCGCCTTGAAGCAGAAGGGAAATCGGACCCGGTCGAGACGGCTCCCGGTGTACCAGGCGCAGTTTCCACCGACAGTCCGGCACTACACCGACGCCCGGTGCCAAACACCCAGAACCTGGGCGACTGATAACGCCCGTCCTTGGGGCGGGGCGTGCGCTTCAAAACACACGTCTCGCCCTCTCTGCAATCATCCGCAGGCGGCGCACATGGAGTTGGTCGAGCGATTGCGAATCCTGCATGCGGACAACCGGTCCCCATTCCACCCTGAGATTTGACCGCAAGAAGCGGGTATCACGTATCGCGTGAAACCACTATTCTTTCTGGCAAGGATGGTTGATATGACAGGGCAGATGCTCAAAACCGACACCGACCAAGGCCGCTGGGAAGCAGTGGTAGAACGGAACGCGGAAGCCGATGGTGAATTCGTGTTTGCCGTCAAAACGACAGGTGTCTACTGCCGTCCGAGCTGTCCATCCCGGCGTGCGAAACGCGAGAACGTCAGTTTTTTCGATGCAAACCGCGCGGCCGAAGCAGCCGGATATCGCCCGTGCAAGCGGTGTCGGCCCAATGAAGCCTCGGTGGCGCAACGGAACGCACTCGCCATTGAAGCCGCCTGCCGACGCCTGGAAACGGTGGAAATCGAGCCTTCACTCGATGATCTGGCGAACGAAGCGGGACTCAGCCGATATCACTTCCACCGCGTCTTCAAAGAAATCGTCGGTATGACCCCCAAGCAGTACGCCCGAGGCGCTCGAGCACCCCGGCTGCGAGAGACGGTAATAGCCGCGCAAAGTGTGACGGATGCGGCCTTTGAGAGCGGTCACGAGAGCATGCGCCACTTCTACGACAACGCGGTCGTCGCATTTGGCATGTCCCCGAAGGCGTTCCGTGCAGGTGCAAAGGGCGAGGTGATCGTCCATGCGTCCGCCAGGACATCACTCGGAATTGCGACTGCGGCGTTTACCGGCAACGGCGTGTGCGCGGTGAGGATCACCGACAGCGCAAAAGAGGGCGAACTGGAACTGCGCGAGCTGTTCCCGGCCGCGCTGATGATCCCCGGCAAGGGTGATTTCGAACAACTCTTGATACATGTGGTCGCCGCGATCGAGGAGCCTGCGCGCGCTGCCGGACTCCCGCTGGACATACGCGGGACGGCTTTCCAGCAGCGGGTGTGGACTGCTCTGCGGGGGATCCCGATTGGCACGACTTCGACCTATTCAGAGATCGCGGCGGTTATCGGCGCGCCCACGGCCCAGCGAGCGGTCGCACGGGCGGTCGGGGCCAACCCGGTCGCGGTGCTTGTACCATGCCACCGGGTATTGCGCGTCGACGGTGGACTCGCCGGCTACCGCTGGGGCGTTGAGCGTAAGCAGGCCCTGCTCGAACGTGAAGGTGCACGCTAGTTGACAGAGGTGAAGGTCACGCCTTCAGGCTGGCGTCTTCGGGGAAGCCAAGCATCAGGTTCATGTTCTGAACGGCAGCGCCCGAAGCACCCTTACCCAGATTGTCGATCTGGATAATGATCAGCACGTGCCCGAGCGGGTTCGGCACTATCGAAATATCGACGCGGTTCGTGTCGTTGACCGCCATTGGATCGAACGCCGGATCTGAGTATGCGAGGGCGTCTTCTATCGAGTGGATTTTCACGAACTTTTCACCGGCGTAACGCTGGTCCAGCACTTCCCAGATATCGCTGGCAGTCACGTTATCCGGCAGCACCGCGCTGTGCAGCGGAATTTCCACCCGCATACCGTTCAGGAACGGGCCAACCGAAGGCCTGAACTGCGGATCGTGCGTCAGGCCCGCGTAGGCGGTCATCTCCGGAATGTGCTTATGCTGGGTGTGGAGTGCATAAGGCGATTCGAACGGGAGGTTTTCGAGATCGGGCTGACCGCCCTCCCACCTGGCGATCAGCTGCTTGCCGCCGCCCGAGTAGCCGGAAAGGGCGTGAATCGTGATCGGCGCGTCCTTGCCCAGCAACCCTTCCTCAATTAGCGGCCGGATACTCAGGATCATGCCCGTCGGATAGCACCCGGGGACCGAGACGGTTGATGACTCGCGAATTTTCTGCCGCTGCCCCGGTTCCATCTCCGGAATTCCGTAGACCCAGCCATTCGCAACCCGGTGAGCGGTCGACGGGTCGACAACCTTCGTGCCCTCTTCCGCGGCCCACCCGGCCGACTGAATCGCCGCGTCGTCGGGCAGGCAGAGGATTGCCAGGTCGGCAGCCGCGATGGCGTCGCGGCGTTTTGCGGGATCGCGCCGGTTCTCTTCAGGAAGGACCGAGAGTTCGATGTCGGCGCGACTGGAGAGCCGCTTCCGGATTCTGAGTCCGGTGGTGCCGGCGGAGCCGTCGATGTAGACCTTTGGTGTTGGCATATTGCTGATTTGGTTCGCGCCGGGCCCGGGTGTTGAGCGCCGAGAACTAATTATGGTACCGACGGGGCTGCGACTTCAACCGGAACAGGAGGTGGATAGTGCTGTGGGGGTCCTCCCTGTTTTCCAGGGAGGGAGTTAGAGGGTGGGTCAAACTTCCTGAGGATGCATCGTGGTCTCCCCAAGTGTAGGGCGGAGCGACGCACCCAACGCGTCGGGAGCGGAGTCATCGGAGCCGAGGGACCCGGGGTGGGAGTGCGCCCATAGCGAATGGAACGTGTCGGCGAAAACAGCCTCCACCCACACCCGGGTCCTGTGGGGCAGCTCCGCGGGGCACACCAGGGCTTTACTCCGGGCGTGCGAGGCGCACTTGCCAGAGGTCTGGCGTGAGCCAATCGCGCGTCGCAGCTCCGCGGGGCATACCAGGGCGCGGGAAGAAGGGACCGGGCTTCATGGCGATTACATGGGCACTGGTATTCGGGCAAGTTGGCGCGGCATAGCCTGAACCGAAGCCTGGATCGCATGTGCCGGAAATAACGCACACCGGCGCTGAGGAGCCTGTATTGATCGCTGGATTCGCCAGGAAGAGTCTTGTTGCACTGGTCCTGCTGGCCGTTGTTTCATGCAGCGGTGACGATAACAACGCCGACAGCGAAAAAATCCCCACAGGCGCTGGCAAAACACCGGCCGTCGAGGCGAAATCGTCTTTTGACGGTAGCGCCCCTTCCGACTGGCCGGCTTACGGCGCAGACAGGGGCGGTTCCGGCTACTCACCATCCGACGAAATCAACCTGGGCAACGTATCGCAGCTCGTGCAGACTTGGATTTACCGAACGGGCGAGGGAACCAACCTTGGCTGGTACAAGTTCGAGAACACGCCAATCCTGAACGCCGGTCTCCTGTTCCTCTCCACCCCACTGAACGCCGTGATCGCGCTCAACCCGACCACCGGGCGCGAGATCTGGCGTTATGACCCGAACCTCTCACGTAACAAGGCGCGGACCCAGGGCTGGGTGTCGCGCGGTGTCGCATTCTGGGAAGACAGCGCCGGGGACGATAGTTCGGTGTGTCACTACCGCGTGTTATTCGGCACGCTCGACGCCACGTTGCTGGCTATTGATGCACGCACGGGGAACCTGTGCGACGGGTTTGGCGAAGCCGGCGTGGTGCGGCTCAACCGTGGTGTCGGACCGGTGATCGACGGAATGTACGCGATGACGTCTCCCCCCGCCATTGTCGGTGACGTGATCGTCACCGGTTCGTCGATCAGGGACAATTTTCAGGTCGAAGAGTCGTTCGGGACCGTGCGGGGATTCGATGTGCGGACCGGCGAAGAGCTGTGGGCATGGGACCCGATCCCGAGATCGCCTGACACTCCCGGATATGAGACACGGACCCCGGAAGCAGCCGAAAAAACCGGTGCGGCCAACGCATGGGCACCGCTGTCGGGCGACCCGGAACGCGACATGGTATTCATCCCGACCGGTAGCGCCTCTCCCGACTTTTACGGCGGGGAGCGACCGGGGGAGAACCTGTTTTCGAGTTCGGTGGTAGCACTCCGGGCCTCGACCGGGGAGATCATCTGGCACTTCCAGGTCGTGCATCACGACATATTCGACTACGACGTCGCATCGCAACCCTCACTGGTCACCGTGCCTCGCGATGGGAGACCGGTCGATGCGGTAGCGGTGGTGACGAAAATGGGTTTCATCTACGTGCTCGACCGTGATACCGGCGAGTCGCTGTTCCCGGTCGAGGAGCGTCCCGTACCGGCGAGCGACGTTCCCGGCGAGGAGGCCTGGGCGACCCAGCCATTCCCGGTTTTGCCGCCACCTATCCTTGAGGCGACGATCGGCGTGGAAGACGCATGGGGCCTGACCGAGGAATCTGAATCGGGTTGCCGGGAGCTGATCGCGGGGACGCGCAACGAAGGAATCTTCACCCCGCCGAGCCTGGAGGGGACGCTTTTCTTCCCACACTGGGCCGGTGGGATCAACTGGGGTGGTGCCAGCTACGATCCCGACCGCAACCTGCTCGTGACCGCGGTCAAACGGCTCCCGTCGGTGCAGCAACTGGTTCCGCGTAAAGCTGACGATGAAGGCAACATGCAGGGCACGCCCTACACGTCGAGCGGCGGGGTCCTTTACGGTACCAACGGGCTCCCCTGCATCGCACCCCCCTGGGGAGTGCTCGTTGGGGTGAACCTTGAATCGGGTGTAATCGAATGGCGGGTCCCTGTTGGAGAAACACCACGCAGTCGCGCAGCCCCTGACCAGGAGCTACTCGGCGCCTCGTTCTGGGGCGGACCGATCACGACTGCCGGTGGACTGGTGTTCATGGCGGGATCGAAGGACGGCCACCTGAGGGCATACGACACCGAAACTGGAGCCGAGCTGTGGAAGTCGCTGCTTCCGGCGGGGGGCCAGGCAACCCCGATGAGCTACGAGGTAGACGGCAAGCAGTACGTGGTAATCGCCGCGGGTGGCCACGGGAGCCTGGGTACGAAGCCGGGTGACTACTTCGTGGCGTTCGCGTTGCCAGACAACGGCTAACTCGAATGAGGTGCTCCACAGTGCCTGGGCACGGGGGCCATTGCTGCGACTTCACGACGACCAGCCGGCGGTTAGAGCTGAAGAACCAACCGCGTTGCTCCGGTGAACACACACAATTCTTATGTGACACCACCAGCGGGTTTCGTGAGCCAGACGAGTAAGTTGATTGCGTAGCTTTACCGGCAACGCGGGCAGGTGTAGAGAATGGATAGCCGGGTTATGTACCTGTTTCGCCTTTGCAGGCAAGTTGCAGCCTTCATATAATGAAACATCCAGCTTCAGACGGAGTTGGTTGATCATTTGAACGAGGATTTCGTATTGGCGACAGCAGACACCCCAGATAGTCAGGCCGAGGCTCCAAAAGTGGAGCAGCCTGTTGAACAGAATATTGACGCGCCCGAGGCCCCTGTTGCAGAAGCGACAGCCACGCCGGCCTCCACGGCTCCCGCAGCTCCTCCACCCGCCGAGACGGTGGTAGCAGCCGACGCTCCAGTAGCTGATGCTCCAGCCGCAGAGACTCCCGTGGCCGAGGCCACAGAGACCCCTGCAGCCGAGGCCGCTCCGGCTCCGGAACCGCCAGCCGTGGCAACTCCCGAAGTTGTCGAACCGGCACCGGAACCTGCAGCAGAAGCAGAAACCATAACCGACGCAGCGTCGGATGACGCAGAAGCTGCGGTTGCAGTGGCCGAGAAGCCCGAGAGCGAACTGACGATGGCCGACCTCCTCGATGAGTACCTCCCGTCGAAGATTCTTCGACGTGGCGAGATCATCGACGGCAAGGTGATGAGCCGCAAGCCGGAAGGCCTGCTCGTCGACATCGGTTACAAGTCGGAGGGATTCGTACCCACGAAAGAGATGCGTACGCTGGCACCCGAAGCCGATGAAGAGCTCGGTATCGGCGACGAGATCATCGCGTACGTAATCAACCCCGAGGGCAACGAAGGCTCGTCAATACTGTCGATCGACCGCGCACGCGGCGAGCAAGGGTGGCGGATCCTCGAGAAGGCCATGGACAGCAACGAGACCTGCAAGGGTGTCATTACGGGATCGAACCGTGGTGGCGCAGTTGTCGAGTCGGAGGGTGTCCAGGGCTTTATCCCGCTTTCGCAGCTGGTGGGTCCGGCGCGCGAACTTTATATACCCGGAGGTGAACCGCCCAAGGAAGGCTTCATCGGCATGGAGGTCGAGTTCAAGATCATCGAACTCAACCGACGCCGCAACCGGGCCATTTTCTCGGAGCGTGCCGCGCTCCAGGCCTGGAAACAGATCCAGAAGATGCGGCTGGTCCAGGAACTGACCGAAGGCGAGATCCGCAAAGGCCGCGTGGCCGGCATCTCGAACTTCGGCGCGTTCGTAGACCTCGGCGGGGCCGACGGCCTGATCCACATCTCCGAACTATCGTGGGAGCCCGTGAAGAGTCCGGACGAAGTAGTGACCGTCGGTGCAGAAATCGACGTGTTCGTTCTTCGCGTAGACCGGGAAAACCTCAAGATTGCACTGAGCCTGCGTCGCCTGCAGCCAGAACCATGGGATGAGATCGAGACCAAGTTCTCGGTGGGTCAGACGGTAACGGGAACTGTAACGAAATTGGCCAATTTCGGCGCTTTTGCCCGCATCGATCGCGGCATAGAAGGACTCATACATATAAGCGAACTTGCACACCAGGTGATCAAGCACCCGCGAGATGTCGTCAATGAAGGCGATGAATTGCAGTTGAAGATCATCAGGATTGAGCCGGAGCGCCGCCGTCTTGGTCTGAGCTTGAAGCAGACCCTGGACGGCACGGAAGTTGGAGTGGCCGACGAGCCGCATGACTCTGAGGTCGACGATTCAGATTTCGGAGATATCTTCGAGGACAGCGAATAACGCTCAGGACTGCCGTTGCAGTCTTCTGGGAGGGGAAGCTAGATGCCGAGTAGATTTGAAAAGTTTTCTGAGAGGGCCCGCAGGGTACTTTCTCTCGCGCAGGAAGAAGCACAACGCTTCAACCACAACTACATCGGTACCGAGCACATCCTGCTCGGACTCGTACGAGAAACCGAAGGTGTTGCTGCGCGCGTACTTTCAAATCTGAACGTCGAGCTGGTAAAAGTTCGTTCTGCGGTCGAATTCATTATCGGCCGCGGCGAACGCCCGACACCCGGTGAAATTGGTCTTACCCCGCGGGCGAAGAAGGTTATCGAGCTTGCTGTCGACGAGGCACGTCGGCTCAACCACAGCTACATCGGAACGGAACACCTGCTGATCGGTCTCATGCGTGAAGGCGAGGGCGTTGCCGCCGGTGTGCTGGAAAGTCTCGGCGTGAGCCTGGAGAAGGTCCGCAGCGAGACGAGCCGCATTATCCAAACCCAGGCCTCAAGCGGGTCGGGCAGCGCACAGACAGCTTCCCGCACCAGCCGAACCCCCACCCTCGACGAACTCGGGGTCGACCTGACCAAGCGTGCCGGCGAGGGCGAACTCGACCCGGTAGTCGGTCGCGATACCGAGCTGCAACGTGTTATCCAGATCCTGAGCCGCCGCACAAAGAACAACCCCGTTCTCATCGGTGAGCCGGGTGTTGGCAAGACTGCCATCGTCGAGAAGCTCGCCGCGATGGTCATTGAAGGTGATGTGCCCGAGACCCTGCAGGGCAAACGGGTTGTGACCCTCGACATGGGTGCGCTCGTGGCCGGCACCAAGTACCGTGGTGAATTTGAAGAACGCCTGAAGAAGGTTATTTCAGAACTGAAATCGGCTGGCAACTGTGTGTTGTTCATCGACGAAATGCACACGATGGTCGGCGCCGGTGCTGCCGAGGGAGCGGTCGACGCGGCCAACATATTGAAGCCGTCGCTTGCCCGTGGTGAGCTGCAGGTCGTGGGTGCCACGACACAGGACGACTACCGCAAGTATGTAGAGCGTGACCCGACCCTGGAACGCCGCTTCCAGCCGGTGATGGTCGACGCACCGGACGCGATCACGACGATCGATATTCTGCGCGGCGTCAAGGGCATGTACGAGAAGCACCACGACCTCGAAATTAATGACGAGGCGCTGGAAACGGCTGCGCAGCTTGCCGACCGCTACATTCCCGACCGGCAGTTGCCCGATAAGGCGATCGACCTGATCGACGAGGCTGCTTCACGTGTGCGCATCAAGCACTCGACGGTCCCGAAGGACTTGCGCGAGGCCCAGAAAGAGCTCGATGCGGTGCGCCGTGAGAAGGACGAGGCGATTTCGGCGCAGAAGTACGAGACTGCCGCCGAACTCCGCGACCGCGAGCTGAAGCTGGTCACCAAGATCGAGCAACTCGATGCCGACTGGAAGAAAGAAAACCCGAGCGCTGGTGAGGCAGAGGTAACGGCCGACGACATCGCGGAAGTCGTTGCGATGTGGACCCGTATCCCCGTCACGCGGCTTGATATGGAAGAGAAAGAACGCCTGATCAAGATGGAGGACGCTCTGCGTCTGCACGTCGTCGGCCAGGACGAAGCCTTGAACGTGATTGCGAAAGCAGTCCGCCGTTCGAGGGCAGGTCTGAAAGATCCAAAGCGCCCGATCGGCGCGTTCCTGTTCCTGGGCCCAACTGGTGTCGGTAAGACGCACAGCGTAAAGAAGCTTGCCGAGTATCTGTTTGGTGAAGAAGACGCCATGATCCGTCTCGACATGTCGGAGTTCATGGAGAAGCACTCTGTGGCACGGCTGGTCGGTGCGCCCCCCGGTTACATCGGTTTCGATGAGGGTGGCCAGTTGACCGAGGCTGTTCGCCGCCGCTCGTACTCGGTGATTCTGCTCGACGAGATCGAGAAAGCCCACCCCGATGTGTTCAACGTCCTGTTGCAGGTGTTCGAAGACGGTCACCTGACCGACTCGAAAGGCCGGAGGGTCGACTTCAAGAACACTGTGATCGTGATGACTTCAAACCTCGGATCGGCGCTGATCCAGAGCAGCGGTGGCCTGGGTTTCAATTTTGGAAAGCAGGATTCCGAGACCCTGGACTACGAACGGGTGAAGGACCGCGTACTCGAGGCGGTGAAGGACCCGAGAAACGGCTTCAAGCCCGAGTTCCTGAACCGTATCGATGCGACAGTCGTGTTCCACCCGCTGGAGCGAGAGCACATTCTCGAGATTGTCGACATCATGCTGAAGGAACTCCAGGGTCGCCTGCTCGATCACGGCCTGGTTCTGCAAATGACCGATGCGTCACGGAATTACCTCGCCGAGAAGGGGTTCGACCCGAAGATGGGCGCGCGGCCTTTGCGCAGGCTGATCCAGGACGAGATCGAGGACCAACTCTCGGAGAAGCTCTTGAGGAGCGAGTTCATGGGGGGCGATATCGTCGAACTGGACATTTAAAACGACTCGGTGATCGCCCATGTGCCCAAGAAGAAGCGCCGTTCTCGCAAGAAAAAGGACGCCGACGATAAAGAGCCGGTAACGTCAAACTAGGTACCTGACACTGGAGTTTGACCACGGGCGCGCAGGCCGCGCCCGGTCCGGGAGGGTCGCCTGAACCGGGTGGGTGCCGCTGTCGCACGCTTCGTGCGCTGGTGTTTCTTCTGGCCGAAATCCCGAGCTACGGCAGGTTGGCCTTTGGGATTCTCAGGGCCACCGACCCGGCGACCGTCACGACATCGTAGATCCCGACCATGCCGATGAGCTGATGTGCCGCCCAATCCTCGAAACCGTGGTCGGCGGTTAGCCAGGCCGCCATATCGCTCGTCGCCATCTGCAGGCCAACGTTGAGTGAGCTCGAAAACTCGGGCTGACTGCCGACGCTGCTGATATGGCTTTCGTTCTCGACCCGCGGGCCGGTAAGCTCGCGGCCCTTATGCAGGCTCACCGAAAACTCGATATCCATCGAGGTCTCGATGCCGGTGCCCAGCGGTTCGCCGTCGGCCTGCAGGGCATGGCCGTCTCCCAGGTAGAGGAGGGCGCCGGGCTGATATACCGGCAGGTGCACCGTGGCCCCTTCGCGCACCTGGTTGTAATCGATATTCCCGCCGTAAGGACCGGACGGGCCCGAAGTGGGAGTGAAGTCGCCGGCGGGTGCCACGCCGATGCAGCCCAGCATGGGAAGCGCGTCGAACTCAAGATTTTTCGTTTTGCTCTTCGGATTGCGAGCGCGCACGGTGTTTCGTTCCAGGTCGATGTCCCACGGCAGCATGTCGGCGCGACCGGTACGGACCAGGTCCTGTTCGTAGTGACTTGAATAGACATCCACCACGTGGGCCGGGGTCATCGACACCAGCCCGAGCCGGTAGGACGTGTAACCCCAGTTGCGGTTAAGCCTGACCTTCTTCAGGTCGACCGAGATGGAATCTCCAGGCTCAGCCCCTTCGATAAAGAAGGGTCCGGTCAGCGGATTCCCGCTCTCGGAAAGGTGCTTGCCGTTCAGGTCCTGCCCACCGGAATCGAGCGCCTTCGTCACTACGGTGTCGCCTGGCTCGATGTGAGCCAGGACGGGGTAAAACCTGGAGAAAGTGCGGTAATACGTGGTCGCGACAACCTCATGGACCTTGCTCATTCGGCTCTCCCTTTAGTTGAATCGGACTGGTTAGAACGGCCAGAACGGCCGAGGGTGTGTATTCGGACTCGGACAGTGACGAGACAGGCTAACGGTCATTCGATGGTCCCGCCACTAACAACCACTCCCGGCGGTACGGGCCCGGGGTAACTAACCGCGCAACACCCGCTCGAACAATTCGAGCGTGTGTTCGGCGAATATCTGCATGTTGGTTTCCCGGTCAGTCAGCCCCGTTTCGAGAGTTTCGGCAATTTCGATCGAACCCGATACAGCCATGCAGGTGTGCCCGGCATCGTCGCCGTAGCGGTTACCGGTGGGCCCGGCGGCACCGGTTTCGGCCAGGCCCCACGTGGTGTTGAGATTTTTACGATTGGTCCCGGCGAGCAGCAATGCGTATGGCTCGCTCGCTGAACGCATCCCAGGGTGTTCGTCGAGGTCGATGCCGATGAACCGGTCACGCGCCGGTCCGGTGTACACGACCGCTCCACCCACGAAGTAGGCCGACGCCCCCGGTACGGCCAGGAGGGCCGCCGATACGAGTCCACCGGTCGACGATTCGGCTACGGCGACGGTATCGCCCCGCTCCTTGAGAAGTGCGCCAACGCTCGCAGCAAGTTCGGATAGCCTGGTCATCTGGGAGTTCCTTAGTTTGTGTGGCGGTGATTTTAGAGCCACCCAGGGCCTGCCGTGTCGCCAGCACTTTGCGGCAGGGCTGTGAAACGGCATACTCGGGGGGCGTTACGGGCCGGGCGTGCATTCGCACCTGGGCCTGCGCGCGAGCTCCGCGGGGCGCACCAGGGCAGGCGGCGAAAGAACAAGGGGCACGATGGCCAAAAGTTCAGCAAAAACAGTATTTGAGTGCAGTTCGTGCGGGCGCACGACGGCGAAATGGGTCGGCAAGTGCAGCGGGTGCGGCGAATGGAGCACCGTCGAAGAGAAGCTAGCTTCATTTTCTGCGCGATCGAAGCCGGGACTAAATCGGGCGGAGTCATCTGGTGCACCGCAACCGCTGGTTGAATTGACGGAGATTCCGACCAACGGCACGACCCACATGGCGAGCGAGATCGAAGAGCTCGACCGCGTGCTTGGCGGCGGGTTCGTCGCAGGATCGACAACCCTCCTCGCAGGGGACCCAGGCATCGGAAAATCGACACTTCTCCTGCAGGCGGCCGCGGCAATCGCGCATACCGGTCGTAAGGTCCTCTATGCCACCGGCGAGGAAGCGCTTGAGCAGATTCGCATCCGGGCTTCCCGGCTCGGTGTGAAGGGTAATGGCGTTTTTATGGCGGGTACCGGCGATGTTGCGGGTGTAGCCGGATACATGGAGCAACTGAACCCGGTGGTGGTGATTGTCGATTCGATACAGACGGCGACCCACCCCGATCTCGATTCACCCGCCGGGACCGTCACGCAGATACGCGAGTGCGCAGCGTTTCTATCAGACCAGGCCCGGCAGAGCCACGCTGCGCTCGTGCTGAGCGGCCATGTAACCAAGGACGGTTCGATCGCCGGCCCGCGGGTACTCGAACACCAGGTCGACGCCGTGCTACAAATGGGTGGCGATCCCGGCGGAGTGCTGCGGATGCTGCATGCCGTCAAAAACCGGTTCGGACCGACCGACGAGATAGGCGTTTTCGAGATGCGCGGAGAGGGTTTAGCCGGCATCTCTGATCCCTCGCACCTGTTCATGGGGCAACGCGGTACTAGTACAGGTGCCGTCGCAGGCTCGGCAGTTGCGCTGGTGGTCGAGGGGACCCGGTCGCTGGCGGTCGAGGTGCAGGCGCTCGCCACTCCGTCTTCGCTGGCGTCGCCGCGCCGGGTGACAAACGGCGTCGAGATGTCTCGGGTCCACCTGATCACCGCGGTGCTGGCGAAGCACATGCGATTGCCGGTCTCGAACCACGACCTCGTAATCAGCGTGACCGGTGGTCTGGATATCAGGGAGCCAGCGGGGGACCTGGCAATCGCGCTTGCGATTGCATCCTCGATGATGGACCGGCCCGTAGACGAAAGCGTTGCAGTGGCGGGCGAGATTGGGCTGGCCGGTGAGTTGCGGCCGATTCCCCGGGCCGACCGTCGAGTGGCGGAGGCCGCCCGGCTCGGATTCGCTACCTGCCTGGTGCCCGAATTTACGGGCGACACCGGCGCAGACGCCGCAGGAACCCAGGCTGTTTCCGGCACTTCAGTGGCCGTGGTGCGAGCGAACAACATCGCCGAAGCGGTAAGATTCGCACTGCGGCAGAGTCCCGGGGGCGGGGCTGTGCCAGGATCAACACCGGTGGCGGAGATTCGTTCCACTTGAGCGACAATGTTGCGCTGACAGGTTCTCGAACAGGGACATCCCTGGAAAACAGGTACGCAAAGCTGCGGTCGCTTATCAACGGCTATGGCTCGCTGATCGTGGCGTACTCAGGCGGAGTCGACTCAACGTTCCTGGGGGCGGTCGCCCATGAAGTGCTCGGACCGATGAGCCTGATGGTCACGTCACGTTCACCGAGTGTCGCGCCCGAAGAACTCGAGGCAGCGACCGAACTGGCTGCGGCAAGGGAATGGCGGCACCTGGTTGTCGACACCGACGAGATCAACGACCCCCGCTACCTGGCGAACGATGGTCGCCGTTGTTTTTTCTGCAAGACCGAGCTCTACACCCACCTCGACAAAGTGGCTGCCGACGCAGGCATCACGAAGGTCGCCAACGGTGCAAACGTGGACGACCTCGGCGACTACCGCCCCGGGATGGAGGCAGCAACGAACTTCGAGGTCGTCTCACCCCTCGTCGAGGCCGAAATGACCAAGCAAGACATCCGGGATCTTTCCAGGAACATGGGCCTGCCGACGTGGGACAAGCCTGCGCAACCGTGCCTGTCGTCCCGTATCCCGTACGGCACCACGGTCTCTATCGAGGCGCTGACGAAGATCGGCAGGTCGGAAAAAGGGCTGCGGGAGCTTGGCTTCCCGGTTGTCCGCGTGCGTCATTACGGCACTATTGCCAGGATCGAGATTCCACTCGACGACTTTGCGCGATTCGAACACGTGAAGGCCGCAGCCGAGAAAATCGTGCTCGATGCCGGCTACGAGGCGATGGAACTCGAACCGAACGGATTCAGGTCGGGTGGCCTGAATTCATCGCTGGTCAATTTGAAGCCCGGTTCTGGTATCGTCAGCAGCTCGAAGTAGCATCGCTGGCGCTTCGTCATCAGAGTTCGTGTGATCTCTGAAATAAACATCTCAGATAAACAGGACCCGTCCTTTGGCTGAAACCGCGGCATACCTCGACATGATCGGTGGCGTGAGTGGCGACATGCTCCTCGGCGCAATGGTCGGTGTCGGGCTCGACCTCAATGAACTCCAGGCCGAGTTGGACAAGCTGCCGGACCGTGGTTATCGGCTGGTCGAATCGCGGGT
>JASLNQ010000260.1 GCA_030745955.1 Dehalococcoidia bacterium
GCCAGACCGGCTTCCTGCATTTTTGCGACCGAACGCTCACCGGCTGCGTCGTCGATATCAGCGATAACCACCTTGCCACCGGCACGGGCGATCTCAAGTGCCGACAGCCCCGCAAATCCCATCAGCTCGCTTTCATCGGCATGTGCTCCACCGACCACCAGGGCTGCCTTTCCCTCAAATCGACTACTCATGACTCCTCCCGAATGTAAACACATCGATTATCCGGCTGCCTATACCGGTGGATGAAGGTTATGGTGGTCGGTCGCCCGCTCGAAGGCATCGCCAACTCTTACCAGCAGCGGCTCCGAAAGATGATGCCCGGCGAATTGGAGTGAAACCGGCATCCCATCGTCGTTGAGCCCGCAGGGCAGGGCGATGGTCGGCAATCCCGAGAAGTCGTGAGGCATCGTGAACCTGCCGTTCCAGGGGTCGCGGTCTGCCGGGATCGGGCCATAGAGAGCTTCAGGAGTGACCGGGAACGATGCCATCGGACTCGACGGGCCAGCCAGGACATCGATGCCCCGCATCGTGTTCCTCAGGCCGCCGTTCAGGGTCAGCCGCAGGGCATGAGCGCCGGCATATTCAGTGGCGGTGTGGGCCGAGCCCATCTCCAGCCACTGCCGGAAAAACGGACCGTAATCGTCGGCCCGTGAAGGATAGGTCGCCGAATGCGCCAGTGCCGCCTCACTCGAACAGATCACCGGCCACGCTGTCATCGCCTCGCGCAAGATCTCTGGCATCTTCACAGTCACCATTTCTGCCCCGAGACCTTCCATCACCTTCACGCCATCCTCGACGGCACGGGCAAACGATGGCTCCATGTCGGCCGTCGCATATTCGTGGTCCCAGCCTATTTTCAGGCCCTCGACGCCCTCCCCGATGCCGGCCAGCATATCCGGAACCGCCTGGGTGAGCGTGGTGGGGTCGTGGGGATCGAGGCCCGAGATTGCCTGGAGAATGATCCCGGCGTCGGCTGCCGACCTTGTCAACGGGCCGACGTGGTCCAGCGACTCGGCCAGGTCCATCACCCCGTGCCGGCTCACCCGGCCCCAGGTCGGTTTCAGGCCCACCGTGCCACAGACCGCAGCCGGGTGCCTTATCGAACCGCCAGTATCGCTACCCAGCGTACCGTAGGCCAGCCCGGCGGCCGTCGCCGCGCCCGACCCACTCGACGAAGCGCCGGCCCAGTGCGACTCCCGCCAGGGGTTCTCGGGTACCTGCAACGCCGGGTTGTAGCCACCCATCGCGCCCTCGGTCATGTTCAGTTTTCCGAGCAACACCGCACCGGCTTCACGAAACTTCACAACGACTGTCGAATCGTGATCGGGCACGTTGTCGGTGAACACAGCCGAGCCGCCCATCGTCCTGGTCCCCGCAGTATCGCAGAGGTCCTTAACTGCGACTGGAATCCCGTGTAGCGGACCCCTGTAGCGTCCCTGCGCGATCTCCTCTTCGGCCCGCTGCGCCTGCTGAAGCGCCAGCTCTGGCGTAAGCGTTGCATACGTTTTCAACGCACCGTCCAGGCGCTCGATCCGATCGACCTGTGCCTGGGTTACCTCGACCGGAGAAAGCTCGCCCGATTCGATCAACGGAGCGAGTTCGGAAATCGTCCTGTAGTGCAGTTCATCAGATGCAGGCATGGTGATATGCACGTTCCCGGTGTACTGGTTCGTTAGTCGAACGGCAGTCTACCGCCCCGCACGTGTTTAAATCGAGTGAATTAGCTGTGCCGACACCAGATTTCATGTTTCCGCTACCCGGGCCCGACCCGCATTCTCGCATTGAACATCGTAAGTTGTTTAGCCACCGGATTTTCGAACATAGTTTTGATATCGCGAGCCTGGAAGGTGCGATACCGCAAATCTGGCGACCGGGGACAAAACCCGTCACGACCCATAACTTCCGTGTCTCGATCGACCTCACTCGAACGAGTCGGCGTTCAGCAGGCACCGTCGCATTCCAGCACCCGAGCCCCTATTCCCAGGGAACTTCGAGCAGTTCTTCCCCCCAGATAACCGGACCGTCGTACAGGCTCTTCACCTCGTATATCGCCTGCGCCCGGCGCACCGGCTCCTCCATCTTCCCCTGCTGGTGTACCAGCGCGAGCCGCTTGACCCCGGCATCGACAGCCGTTTGAGCGGCCCCGAACGTCCCGGTCTCGGTGTCGTAACTCGGTGAGCCGGGGATCATATCCTCATCAACCTTGATGCACTCCATAATCAGCAGGTCGGCTCCTGTCGCCAGGTCGGTCAACGACTTGCACGGACGTGTATCACCCGAGAAGACAATCGATCCCTCATCCGAATCGATCCGGTAGGCCAGCGAATCGAGATAGGGCTGAACATGGTCGACCGGCGCGGCCGTGATCTCCCAGTTCTTACCGGTTGCAACCGTTCCAGGTCCAATGTCCCGGGCGTGAATCACCGGGGGCTTGCGGGGTGGAACACCGCCGCGCTCGACGTAAGCTGCCACGCTTAGCGGGTGCCGGGTGCGGGCAACAATGTCGTGCCAGTAGGCACCCGTTCCTTCACCAAGCAACCTTTCCGTGAGTTGCTCGGTGAGAGTTGGTCCGTATACCTGGAGCTCGCTCTCCTTGCCGATCGACATATCGAAGCGAGTGAGCAGGAACGACGGATAATCGGCATCGTGGTCGGAATGATGGTGCGTGAAGAAAAGCCGATCCACCTGTGTCGACTCAAACCCGGCCTTGTGAAGCTTGTAGTTCGCAGCGTAGCCGCAATCGAACATTAGCCACTCGCCACCGATACCCACCAGGAACGAAGATCCCCAGTGCGCCATGTCGGGTGCGGGAGTTCCTGTGCAAAGCATGATTACTCTCGGTGCCATCTGATCCTCTTTGTATTGCGGGTGGGCAGAACGGTATCCGATTCAGTCTCGTAAAAACTATCTGGTTCCCCGGTCGATACGGTCTTTCACGTGCTCCTCGATATCCATCGCTAGTCCCCGGGAGTAGGGGCTCGATTGGCGAATACGTCAAGGTAATTCCTTCTCCTCGGGGAGAAGGTTAGGTTGAGGGGGAACTATTCGATAATGGAGTGATTACGATCGAACGCGTGCCGTTTGTTGAGCAACTTTCCCCACACCTCAAACCTGTTCGCTAAGAGAGGAGAATTGTGAGATACCGCCAAGCCGACGATGGACAGGCAGGTTGACGAAGTTAACCAGGCCTCCGGGCCTCCGCAGAACAATGCGACTTGCCCAGCTGACAGCGCTGCTGGCTGTCTGGGTCGAGCTCCGGCTCGCGCTGGGTGCCTCGTTGGACGGAAACTGGGACCGGGAAGAATCTGCGGTCATACCGGCCCTGCTTGTACTTCTCGTCCTGGGTGAGCTTGTCCGATTCGGGCGGTGGTTATCGATCAACCGGCTGGTTTTACTCGGGCACTTTGCGAGATTTACCGGTCTGGGCTGGGCAGGCACGGGTTTCCTCGCGCTTTTGCTGACCTGGCTCGTCCCGGACCTTGCTGATGACATCGGGCCGCATGTTCTCTTCTGGATCGCGGGTGGTCTTGCGGTGGCAACGAGCCTCAACGCATTCACAATCGGTCGAACGAGGATTGTCGTTCGTAAATTCGAAATCGCAAGCCCGAATATCCCCGAACCGGGCGACGCAACCACTGCGCCTTCCATCCTCCGCATTAGCGTTCTGTCCGACCTGCACCTTGGTGAATTCGTAGCCGCCACACACATTCGGAAGGCTGTCCAGATATCGAATGCCGAATCCCCCGACATCGTGTTGCTCCTGGGTGACTACGTGGACCGCGATGCCGCGCTCGCCGGAGTGTTAGTCGACGAACTGACCCGACTCGAAGCGAAATTCGGTGTG
>JASLNQ010000261.1 GCA_030745955.1 Dehalococcoidia bacterium
GCGGGATGTTGGAGGTACTTGAGCAGATGAAGCTGAAGAGGCACTCCCACGGGTCCTGCCGCAGTACGCGCAGACCCGAGTAACCTCGTAGTGCAGGACCGAGGCAGGGATCATCGGCGAACCGTTTTCTGAAACCTTCCAGGTCCTGCCTGGAGCCAAGATAATCGGTGAGCGAGTGTGCCAGGCCCGATTCGTCTCTGCCGTCGGTCGGTCTCGCCAACAGGCCATCATCGGCCTCGGTTATCTCGACGACACGACGCCCAACGACTCCCCTGTAGGTGGGTTGACTGGAATCGGGGTTTTGGCCGGGCCACCAGCGAAACGCCTGTCCGCCGTCGAGTGTGGCCTGTAGGTCGACATACCCGATTGGGAGAAACACCGGTTCACTCAATACGGTGTCGGTCACCGGTCTGTCTTCCCGTGTAGTCACTCGAACGTCCCGTTGCGCCAGCTCTCCAGCATCTCGAACAGGCGGTCAGTGCTTACTCTCCTGACTGTGCATTTCGGCAGGGCACGCTGGAACTTCACACCGTAGTTTTTTGTGATGATCCGGCTGTCGAGTATCACGAACGCCCCGCGGTCTGTGCGCGACCGGATCAGTCGGCCAAACCCCTGCCGGAACCGCTGGACCGCCTCGGGGATGCTGTATTCCCGGAATCCGTCCTCAAACTGTTCGCTGCGTGCCGCTACGACCGGGTCGGTGGGGACAGGGAACGGTAGTCTCGCCATCACCAGTGCATCGAGCGATGCCCCCTGGAGGTCGACGCCCTCCCACAGACTGCTTGTCCCGAGTGCGATGGTCCGGTCGCCCTCTGCGAGCATGCGCATGATTCGGGCCGGTGACCCGTCGGCACCCTGCGCGATTACCCGGATACCCTTCTGCCCGAGCACAGGTGTAATCGCCTTCCTGGCGTTGTCGAGGGCTGAAATCGAAGTGAACAGGGCGAGCACACGGCCAGCACTGGCCCTTGCGATATCCACCAGCGTGTCGGCGGTGGCGTTGGCGAATCCCTGCGCACCGGGTTCCGGGATGTCCTCGGGCACTGCGATCAGTACATTCTTCTCGTAGTCGAACGGCGAGCCGAGGACGAGATCGGAGCCGCCCTCCAGGCCGATCGAGGCCCGGTAGCGTTCGAAGCTTTTTTCGTAGGCGACGGTGGCACCGGTGAGTATCACGGTCCGGTCTGAACTGAACAGGGCCTCGTTCAGCTTTCCGGAGACATCGAGGGGTGCACCGTTGATGTTGGTCCCCCGGTTGCCCGACTGCGCCCGAAGCCAGTAGACGCTGTCGTCATCGGGCTCAGGTATTGCCTCCCGCAGCGACGAAACCGCGCCCTCCACCGAGTCCTTCACGGCGTACGCATCGAGCACGAGGCCTTCAGACGAACTGTCGTTGAGCGCAGATGCCTGTTCGCAGAGCGTGCCAAGATGCTCCGAGACTTCGAGCAGGCGGGTGTTTGCGTTCTCCCACGCAATTTCGAGGTCGCTCCAGATCGGTTGAGTGCGGACTGCGCTGGTCAACCGCAGTTCAGCGCCCTGTTGCGCGCCTTTCGGGGCGAGTGTTGCGATCTCAGCTGCCAGGTCGAACATCACAGAGGCGTTCTGGATCGCCATTTCGACGGCCTCGGCCGCCTGGAGCGCAAGGTTCGCCGAGGCGTCGAGGACGTTGACCTCCCCTTCTGTAATAGCCCTGGCGAGGCGGGCCAGTATCCCCCTGTTGCCGATCAGTTGACGCAGGTCGTTCTCGAGCTGGAACTGGTTGACCGAAAAGCCGAGATAGCTGGTGGCTGCCGACTCGAGGTGGTGGGCCTCGTCGATAACCAGTACGTCATGATCGGGGAGCAGTCCACCGCCCATCGCGATATCGGACATCAGGAGGGCGTGGTTGATGATGACGACGTTGGAGTTGGTGGCCTGGTTTCGCGCCTTTCGCAAGAAACACGGGCCTTCGTTCGATGGACACATCGCGGCACCCTGGGCGGAGTAGCGGGTGAACATCGGTGTCATCCTGCCCAGCGCAAGTTCGTTGCGGTCGCCCGTTTCTGTCTTCTGCAACCACACGAGGATCTTGGAGAGAATTCTCGACTCGGCATCGTTCGGTTCGGTGGCGAGTACGGCGTTCTGCCAGCGCTTGTAGCAGAGGTAATTCGCCCTGCCCTTGAGCTGAGCAGCGCGCATCTGGTCGGTCGACTCGCCCGATTCTGCCAGCGCAGCCCTGGTAATTTCGACATCTTTACCGATGAGTTGTTCCTGCAGGTTTATCGTGTTTGTCGAAATCAGCACTCTTCCGCCGGTGCGGAGAACGTGCAGCACGGATGGAGCCAGGTAGGCAAGCGACTTCCCGACACCCGTTCCGGCCTCGACGGCCAAGTGCTCTTCGCTTTGAATCGCCCGCGTGACGGCCCTGGCCATCTCGACCTGCTCGGGGCGGGACTCGAAGCCGGGCAGCGACTTTTCCAGTGAGCCGCCCCTCGCGAAAATCTCTTCGACTGCGCCGGATATGTCCTTATCGCGTTCCTCGTAGATGTGTGGCGCGACCAATGGGGGTGAGCCCTTGCTCCCGGTGCGGAGTCGTTGCGACAGCTCTCTGGGGTCGATACCTGTGAGACTGTCGCTGGTGAGCAGACTTGACGATCCTGGCGAGCCTGGTGATTCGAGAATTCGACTCACCAGTTTTGCCAGGGGCGTTCCTGCGTACGAGCCGATTGTTTTCACCTGCTCCAGGACCGCCCTGTCGAGTCCCTCGATGATTTCGAGCAGGTGCAGGAACAGGTCGCGGGTGACGAGGGCGTCGGAGAGCGCACGATGGGGATTGTCGTGCGAAAACCCGAAGCGCTTCGACAACCTGCCGAGGGCGTATTCGGGCCCGGCCGGCAGGGCGATCTCTGCCATCGTCATTGTGTCGTAGACGCCATCGGGGTGGACATCATGCGATCGCAGAAACGAGGCGTCGAACCCAACGTTGTGGCCGATGATTGGGACGCCCGAAATGAACTCGGCCAACTGCGGCTTTGTTTCGTCCCAATCGGGTGCTGAATCGACTTCGGACTGGGTGATTCCGGTCAGGCCGACGATGAAGCCTGAGAGCTTGCGGTGAGGGTTGACCAGCGCGTTGAAGGTGTCGATCTGTTCGTCGCCGCGGAACTTGACTGCACCGACCTCGATGATGTGGTCGGCGCGTGCGCTGGTACCTGTCGTTTCGAGGTCGAGCGCAATGAGGGTGTCTGATCTGATACCTGGCAATTATCTGCGTTTTTGATGATCTGGTGTGGGTTTTTTCGGCGTCGCGACGCTTTCACAGGGCTTACGCGACTCTATCCGAATCCCGCTACGGGGAAGAGGCAACACGGCTAGAAATCCTCTGAAAATTCGCCTGTTTAGTAGCCAGCGTCGGTCAGCACACGCTCAACGTTTTCGAACCCTGCTTCGAGTTCACCTGCGTCGATCTCACGAATCACCTCGACAATAGCGGCGTTGACGGGTGTTGCCACGCCGACCGTCGCCCCCTGCTCGCACACGAAGCCGTTCATCTGGTGAATCTCGGTCGGACGGCCTTTTACTACATCCTGGGCCATCGACGGTCGCCAGTTTGCGCCTGTCGATTTTTCGGCAAGCTCGGCATCCAGTTCTTCGTACATATCGCCTCGTGCGGCTTCCGCCCAATCGTTAGCCGATCGCCCCCCGAAGTCTTCAACGGCGTGGCCGAGTGCCAGTCCGACGGCAGCGCATTCATATGCCAGGCGAATCTGTAGCTCACGTCCGCGGGCATGCTTGTTGAGGTTGGACATTCCCATGCCGCTGGAGGCCGCGACGGGATTGCCCATCGAGTTCT
>JASLNQ010000262.1 GCA_030745955.1 Dehalococcoidia bacterium
AGTGAAAAGAGCGAGCCTCGGCCGGGTTCGCTTTCAACAGTGATGCAGCCGTGATGGTGCTTGACAGCCCCATAGACGGCGGCGAGTCCCATGCCGGTGCCTTCGCCCACTTGCTTCGTGGTGAAGAACGGTTCAAATACTTTTCGCTGGTTCACCGGTGAAATGCCGGGGCCGTCGTCGGTGACACTCACCCTGATGCTGCCCTTGTTGTGGACCACACCGACCGTGATCGTACCGCGACCTACACTCTCGCCAATCGCGTGGATGCTGTTGCCGATCAGGTTCATGAAAACCTGTTCCATCCGGTAGACATCGGCGAGGGTGAGCGGGGTGTCCGGCTCGAAGTAGGTGACGACTTCGACGTTGTTCACCCGGCACTCGTACTCGCGGAGGTCAAGGATCTTTTGCAGCGACTCGGTGATGTTCAGGGTCTGCGAATCGGGACTGGTGTCGTATGACCGTGCAAATGTAAGCAGGTTGTCGACGATCCGGCCCGCACGCTCGGCTTCGTCGGCGATCGACTCAAGGTCCCGTTTCAGCGTGTCGTCGGTGGCCTGGCGCATTGCGAGCTGCGAGAAGCCCAGTACCGCGGTAAGCGGGTTGTTCAACTCGTGGGCAACCCCGGCCGCCATCTCACCGACCGACACAAGGCGGCTGTTTGCGATCATCCGGTCCTCGCGGTCGGCACCCTCCGTGACATCGTCGATCAGGAACAGGAGCTTGATCTTCTGGTCGCTATCCGAGTGCGGCGTGATAGTGACGTTGTAGATGACCTCTGGACCGCCGGAGATTTCGGATGGGACGACCAGCTCGCGCTTCTCGATGGACTTGCCGGTGAGTGCCGCCTGTTTGAACAGGGCCTTCAGCCCTGGCGGATCGAAGTAGTCGGAGAAACGGTCGCCGGGATTGCTCTTGCCGCACATGCGGTCGAAGGCGGGATTGGCAAAAATTATGTGGCGTCGACCGTCGAGCGCGACCATAGCCTGTGGAATCGAATTGATAAGGGCCGGGACAAGGTCCTTCGGAGCTGTCGACTTCGAACGCGAACCAGCGCCGGAAGTTTTGCGGTTCCGGGTTTTCGTGCCCCTGCGGCTTTTTGCGCCTGGCACAGCCGGCATTAACCGCCCTGCCTTATCTTGAGCTCTTCCAAAACGGCCTCGGTTTCGGCCGCAACCTCGATCATTGTCAGTTGCTCAAGGTCGGCGAACGCCTTTAAGCGCTCGGAGTCTTCGGTTTCGTCATCCGCGAAGATATCGTCGAAATCACCGATTCCACCTGCGCCCTCGTCTTTTTCGGTTGCCGTTCCAGTGTCTGGAGGGACCATCACGCCTCACCTTTCTCGCCCCGGTCGACACAGCCCGTTACCGAGCGATCAACCAGCGGGTGCCGATATCGTCGTGAAAATCATCCGCGAGAGCGGAGGGATAATCGTCAACATCAGACCCGATACAACCATCATCACACCAAACTGGTATCCGGCACGCATGCGGTGTCCCCCACTTGCTGCCCATGGTGCCACTGCATTCGCGATGGTAAAAACCACCACTACGGAAGTGATGATGGTGTTCAAAAAACCGAAATCGACATTCGCAAAGGTGTTGAAACCGCTCGAGTTGGCTATATCGGGCACGTTGGCTCCAGATACTGCCGGGTCGAGAGTATCCGTGTCGGCCAGCATGCTCTCGGCAAATAGCTGCATGACGTTCACGATGAACACCAGCAGGCCTACCATTGATGCATGCAGGGGCACTGTGAGATACCCGAACGTTTGCGACACCAGGGCGCGCTTTTCACGCAGCAGGCTGATTTCGGCCGAGAAGAACGCAGCAGTCTTGCCCGTGACCAGCGGATTACCACCGATCGTCAGGGCGTCCCAGAAAATGTTGATCGTGCGCTCCATCAGTTCAGAGCCCGATTCGAGAATGAGGTGGTTCCAGCACCTGTCGGGCGTAATACCCGAACGTACCCGCACTTCCAGGCGCCGGAAGTAGGGTTCCAGTGAACCGAGCGACCGGCGGTCGACTTTACCCAGGGCATCGCTGACCGTGGTCCCGATGGCGTCGGTTACACCACCGAGCATCCGGGTCGCCGTGGCAACGTCCGCATCAAGCTTGAGCAGTCGCTTCGAGTCCCGGTTAATCACGAAACCGGACGGAAGCAGGCTTAGCCCGGCGATGATGAATAAGATTCCGATCCCACCACCGGTGGCGACCATCGCAATGACACCGAGCAGGATCCCGCCCGGCACCAGGTACTGAAACAGGTTTTTGGCCATCAACTGGTTCGGGGCGGACAGCCCCGCGGTCCGCGTGTAGTTCTCCTTGGGTGCGGAAAGGTAAATCGTCCAGCTTCCGATTATCGCGACGGCCATGGTGACGACGCCGGTCATCAGGATCATCCCGGGGCCAAGGCTCCAGATCATCATCGAGATGATCGAGACCACAACGATCAGACCGGCCGATACGATCATCGCCGAGTAGGCATCGGTCCATTTGCGGAGCGATTCGATATTGGTCTCGTAGTTGGCGCGGTACAGCTCGGCCATCACGGCCGCTTCACGGGTGAGGAACTCCTCTTCGTCTTCACCGGACGAGAGCGATCCCGACATCCTGAGCAGGAGCGCCTGGACGTCGTGATTGTCCGCACGGTCGGCAATGGCCCGGGTCGCTTCCGAATAGTCGTACTTCAAGCGGTTGACAAGCGTGTTGATATCGATGAAGTACGGGGTCGACGACAGGTTCAACCGGGCCGCGTAATCGAACATGACGTCACGCGAGGCTTTCGCCGTGGCCATCGACGCCATGTACGAGATGTGGGTGAAAAGGTCGAAGGCAAGCTGTTTCTTATCGACAGCTTGCCTGTGCGGAATCCCGGCCAGGACCTTGTCTTCAGCCGCTTTTTTCGCGTCGCCGCCGATTCCCAGGCGGGACAGAATGCCCTGTGTCACGGCTTAAAACACCCCGTCTTTGATGGCCTTGGCAATCGTGGTGTAAACATCCTGGTAATCCTCAAGGCCCGACGCGGCCAGCTTTTCCAGGATCCTTGCGCGGCGCTTGACGAGTGAGTAGATCTGGCGACGCCGTGCAGGCGGGTAACCACGGGCCGGTGCGATGACCTGCTCGAGGAGGTAACTGTTGTTGAAGCCGGTGAATTCAAATGTGTCGGTTACCGGGTCCCACTGGAACACCTCGACGAACGAGAAGGCGTCGGCTGCAGAGTCGTAGTTCACGATTTCGTTGATGGCGATCGCACGCCTGCCCATCGAACCGTTCGGGAGCCGCACCGCAACCTGGATCACTGCGATGTTCAGGTTGTCGACGTAGTTTTTCGGGACGAGGATCGGGTCTCCGACGAGACGCTGGATCAGCTTCTGGACGGAGGCCGCGTGGAAGGTTGCCATCACCGGGTGACCGGTCTGCATGGCCTGGAATGCGATCAATCCCTCCTCACCACGGATCTCACCAATGATGATGAATTCCGGGCGTTGCCGCAGTGCGGCACGCAGGAGGTCGAACATGCCAACACCGGAATCGGTCTCGCCGGGTTTTGGCTTCCTGGTTACCTCTTTGATCCAGTTCTGGTGAGGCACGTTTACTTCAGCCGTGTCCTCGATGGACACGATCTTGGCGTTCGGCTCGATGAACGTGCAGAGCGCGTTCATCAGGGTCGTCTTGCCCGAAGCCGTCTCACCGGAGACGAACATGTTCATGCCGTCTTCGATAACGATCGACAGATATGCGGCCATCTCCCAGCTCAGCGACTTCCACTTGCAGAGCTGGATGATACTGACCGGGTCGTCCGAGAACTTACGAATTGTGTAGTTCGTG
>JASLNQ010000263.1 GCA_030745955.1 Dehalococcoidia bacterium
GTCTTCGGTGACGTGGTAGACAGGCAATTTCAGAGCAACACCTGCCAGCGCCCCGGCCCATGAGGGATCGCCTTCGGTCATCGTGATGGCGTAGAGTTCGGTGCTGTCGGCCGTGGGGGTTCCCAGCAGCACGACAAGATCGTCGGTCCCGGCCTTCTCGGCCGTCCGCTTGAGTTCTTCTTGACCGTCCAGATCAAGTGCTCCTGCAGACGTTCAAACGAAGCAGTGGGTTACCTCGAGGACCACCTCGGCGCCGGCCGACCTGGCAACCGTGCCGATAGACTCGCCTTGAATCCCATCTCGTTCTCCGAGCGCGATGACTTTCTTGCCTTGAAGATGCATCAGGCAGTTCCCCGCAATCCCTCACAAATGTCCGTTAATAACCGGTCTTTTCCGCCGTGCAAAGTTAGCCGTCACCTTCGATGATAAATGAGAGCCCGTCTGAGAGCTGCGTCATCCGCCCCAGGAAAAGACTTCCTTTCGCCAAAAACATCACCCGCTTCATGTCACCCCTGGTGATTCCGTCCAGGGCGTGGGGCAAAAACGGGATCGCCGATGCGATGTGACCCTGGGTCGGGGAAAAACCGGGCATTCCGATTTTGCGGGCGAAATCTGTCATTTCCGAGCGTTCTATCTGGCCGGAGCGCACGGCCAGTGCTGCAATCAGGTTGTAGTTAAGCTGCGGTACGTTTCCCGAACCCGATGGCTCCGTCACTTCCGGGTTGTGCATTTCTGTCGCGTACTTGTCGACGTCCCCGAACGTTAGACCGAGTCTGGCCAGTGGTTTGGAAACGAGTCCCTCCATAATTTTCGCCTGCGCACTGCCCGCCCCGACCGGATGGACACCTATGGAGTCGAGGCGGATCACCGCACCCTCGCCATCCCGTTTCTCAATGAGGATCGCCGACCCCGCCAGCACATCTTCGACGATCGGCATCTCGGCGCTGAGGTGCCCCTGGTACTTCATCCCGAGCTTGGCGAACGAGCAACCGCCGACCACCAGTACCCGTTCGAATAAACCGGAATAAACCAGGCTCGCGCCGATGGCGATGGCATGGTTGGGACCGGTGCAGAACGCCTTAACGTCGGAGCCGGTTGCCATGGTGCAACCGCTTAGTTCGCCGATTGCCTTTGCAAGGTTCCCGCCCCCGCGCTGATAGCGGTCGCCCACCGCTTCCTCTCCTGAGTTGAGGATGTACGGAATCGATTCAGCTTCGATATCAAGATCACCGAGCAGGGTCTTCGTCGCCATCACTGCGGCAGCCTTGGTGGCAAGGTTCTCGAGCAGGACATCGGCGAACAGCGAGGCATCGAGGTCGTGCGCACGGTTGACCACCCCGACCAGCCGTCCGCCCCGGAGGAACAACGGCAGGTTGTCGCTCGACGGGCCCATCTGACCTTCGATCAGGTCGAGGGGCACGCCCTTCTCCAACCTCTCGAGTTCCTCCTCCGCCCAGTACGGGTGAGCTGCCAGCTTTTGGCGAACCTCGTCGTTGAAACTCTCTTCCAGCCAGAGAATGTCAAAATCGTCCGACGTCTTCATCACGCCAAGGAACTCGTCCTCGGGCATCATTTCCCCGTACGGGTGGCGACGGACATGCGGGCCATCGTTGTTAAACCACGGGCGCTCGATGTCCCACATTTCGTCAGGTTGGATACCGCCCAGATAAACGACATTGGGAAGATATGCGGCAGCCCTTTCGTAGCTCCGCAGGCCTGCTATGATCTCGTCTTCGGCAGAAGCGTTAGCCTCGATATCGCGCGTCGGCTTGGAGCCGTACCGGACGAGACCCGGCGTGTGGGCCAGGAAATTACGTGCTCCGGATATCTTCACTCGACCCGTAGACATTCGCATCATTCCTGCAGTGTCAAAACTCGACCGGCCACGTATTGGGTCGGTATTTCGTGCAGATAATAGCGCAACATTCTGGGTGCAACGGCGTGAAAAGATCTGGAAGCTGGTGCGAGTAGGACAAGAGGCGTTCAACTGGTCCGGGAATGCCGGTCTGGTCTGTTAATATGTGCGGATCTTACAACCGGACTTACACCCTCGTCGGGGACGCACGGACGGACCCGGGTAGAACAGGGCTACAAGCGCATGGGAGAAAGAACGCCACGAGTGATAACGATCGGATCGTCAGACCCGGCTGGCATCAGCGGGGTTCAGGCCGACCTTAAGACATTCGCAGCGTTTGGGGTCCATGGTTCAGCCGTCGTCACTTCTGTGGTCACCGGGGGCGAAGGGGTGGCCAACGAAAATGTGCTGCTCGATCCGCTGGAGGTGGCCAGACAGATCGAGTTTGCAGCGGGTCGGGCGGGGGCTGACGCGGTAAAGATCGGGGCAGTCGTCAACGGTGAGATCGCTGAGGCAGTCGCTGCGAAAATCAAGGAGCTAGAGTTCAAGACGATCGTCGTGGACCCGTCGCTGGCACTGGACGACGACGCAGATGTCACCGAAGGCAGCAATGACGCTGCAGTGGCCTACCTGAAATCGGCGTTGTTCCCGCTGGATGGGCTGGTCGTGGTCGATATCACCGAATGCAAGGCCATCACCGGCTTACCCATAAAGAACCCGATGGGGATGAAGGCCGCCGCCAGGCTGATCCGGCAAATGGGTCCCCGCCGGGTGGTCGTCAGCGGATCGGGTATCGATAGCGAAGAATGCACCGACTACATGTTCGACGGCGAAGAGTACCTCGACCTGCCGAGTGAGCGCATTGAAACACCGTTCACCCGTGGCTCCGGGTCGGCATATTCGGCCGCCATTACGGCGGGGCTGGCGCACGGGCGTCCGGCCGAGGAGGCCGTTGCGATCGCCAAGATGTATGTGACAGAGACACTCGCGACCGCCTACCCGCTGGAAAACGGGACCGGGTCGCCGGGGTACCTCTACGGATGGTGGCAGGCGGGCGGGTCGAGGGGATACGGTGGATAAGTTGCCGGGCAACCCCCTGCCGACAGAGGAAACGGTGACGGCCGACTGGCTCATCAAGCAACTCGGCGCCGAGTTGATCCGCCAGGACCCGGTACTCGGTCGTGAGTTTGTCCCCCTCAGGCGAATGTCGCAGATCGCCGGGCGGCCGGGTGGCTCTACGAAGGTGTTCTTCGGAGTACGGTGCGAGTGCCGTACCGCCGCCGTAGTCAGCTTTGAGGCCGCGATGGGCAAGACGAGAAGCCAGGTCCTGGAGGCTTTGCCCCAATCGGGCCGCAAGCTTATTGAACAGCGACACGCCTTCGTGCGGATGCCATGTACTGCGCATGACCGGCTTCGAGTCGACAATTTCGAGCGATCGTCATAGCCCACAGGAGAAGTCGTTGCCCGACTCAAAACTGACCCAGGAACAGGCGCTTGCCGGAGCGAAGGAATTCTCGGAAAAGTATGTCGCCAGGGGAGCGTACGAGTTCTTCCCGGAGCAAGAGATAGTCGAAGTCGTGCAGCAGGGGCTAGCCGAGAACCAGGTCAAGCAGGGCTACCGATACTGCCCATGAATGCCGCTCAGCGGCGATCCAGTTGAGGATCGCAAGAAGATCTGCCCGTGTGACCGGCACCATGAAGATATTGCCCGTGACGGATTCTGCATATGAATGTTTTTCGTAAGCGAGGAGTTTCTTCGCCAGTATGAATCCGGTCAGGAATTCGAGCAGACCATCGGTGAGGTTGTCCCGGTGGGGGCCGACCTGTTCGAAGAGGGAAGCTATCGGAGCAAGGCCCAAAAGAAGAAGAAATGAGGAATGCCGGTCGTCCGGTTGACCTGCCCCCCAATAACTAAACCAGGGTGAATGTTAGAAACTCTGGTTAATGAAGGGGGTAGAAATGCCAAGAAA
>JASLNQ010000264.1 GCA_030745955.1 Dehalococcoidia bacterium
GTAGGGTTGCGGCCTCGACACATGCCGGGCTATCCCGGATCGGAAAACGAAAATGCAATCCTCTTTGGCTGACATCACACAGGCCCACATGGACGAGTACGAAATCCCCGGCGCCGCCCTGGCGGTAGTCCGGGACAGACAGATCGTTCATGAAGACGGCTTCGGGTTGGCGAACGTTGCGACGGGGCATCCGGCAGGACCCCGGACCGCCTGGCCGATATGTTCACTGACGAAGTCGATGACGTGCACTGCGGTTATGCAGCTCGTCGAACGGGGGCTTGTCGATATCGATCAGCCCGTTCACACATATCTGCCCGACTGGCGAGTCGATGATCCGGAGGCCGGTCCGAAGATCACCGTGAAGATGCTGATGCATCACGGGAGCGGCCTGGGGCGCGTTGGATTTCAGGACCGCGTCCGGCAAGAGCCGGTGAACCCGTATCCGACTCGCGAGTCGCTTATGGACGCGATCACAACGGCCGGTCTGCAGAGCGGACCGGGGCGGTTCTGGGCCTACTCGAATGAGGGATTCGCCACGCTTGGGCACATCGTCGAGACGATCAGCGGCATCCGGCTGGAGGATTATTTCCTCAGCCGTGTTTTCGAACCGGTTGGCATGCGCGACACACGCGTCCGGTTCGCCGACTGGAGGGCTGCGCCCGGCCGAGTGGTGAACTACATTCGCGATGGGCTGGGCGAGAAGTCAACCGGTGAGCGACACGGGCAGTACCAGGTTGGATTTCTTCCGGATGATTATCAGACGTATCTGTCTACCGGCGGCATTGTCAGCACCGCCCATGATCTTGCTGTCTACCAGGCTGCGGCTATGAATTATCAGGGTAGCCCGTTGCTCGGCCGGCGGGCGCTGGAGCAGATGCAGAGCGTTGCATTTGAATACGGCGACACGGGCTGGGGCTACGGGTTCGGATGGTCTGTCTACTGGAGTGGCAGCACCCGGGTCGTTGGTCACGGGGGAGGAATGGTGGGGCTCAACACCTTCTCGCTGTTCGTACCGGACGAACAGGTCGGGGTTGTCGTGGTTACGAACCGGAGCGAGGCGGGTGCTTTCGAGTTTGCCGAAAAGCTACTCGGCGAGGTGAGGGGGACGCCACTGTGGCGGGGATCGGTGGATGAACCGTTGCCGTTCAAAACGAGTTACATATCGCCTGAAAGCGAGTCGTCGTCTGGTTTCGATGGGGAATATGTTCATGGTGCCGTGACTACCCGGATCGAGGGGATCGGTGGGGGAGTGAGGGTCAGACGCATCAGGGATGGGATCGAGGTGCACGACGACATCGCGACGCGTGTTGGGCCAGAGTCGTTTCTCTCGCGCAGCGGGGCGAAGATCATGCAGTTTCCGCGCGGCGAGGATGGCCGGGTGGAGGCATATTTTGCGGAGGGAGTTGTCTGGAGCTTACTCGGAGATTGATGTGCTTGCGTCGGGCCCAGTTATGACCGCCTGGTAATTCCGTGAACGATCAGCACAATTCCGGTGTGGATTCCAGGGTGATGGGTGCTTTCGGTCGGCCCGCCGGCGTCCCATCGACGCGCTTACGGCTGGTGCGTCTCTGCTTCCACCGGGTTCGAAAGTACGCCGACGCCCTCGACTTCGACCTCGACGATATCACCGGGGTTCAGGTTCTCAGGGCGGCCCGTCGTGCCGGACCATACGATGTCTCCGGGTCTTAGTGTGACCTGCTGGCTGATATAGCTGATCAGGTCCCCGAAGTCGAAATGCATATCCGCCGTGCTTGCGCGCTGGACTTCGTTGCCGTTCACCCGGACGACCATGTCGCCACCCCTCTTCGGGTCGAACTCCGTGTCGATCCACGGCCCGACAGGGGCGAAAGTATCGCTTCCTTTGCCCCGCCAGTACGAGTTGTCGTTCCGCTGCCAGCTGCGCTCGGAAACATCGTTGCCGCAGGTGTAACCAAGGATGTGATGCCACGCATCTTCCGGTGAAACCCTCCGCGTTGGGACACCGATAACCGCGAGGCATTCTCCTTACGTATTGAATTTCGTTGGTCGATTCGAACGGGATCACGATTGCGTCACCCGGGTTGTTCAGCGCGTTTACCCCCTTGTACCACGGCTGGGGGGTCTGGGCCATTGCGGGTTTGGCTGCCACACCGTCTGCCGGGCGGAGGTGGTCGACAAAGTTCACGCCGGGGCCATGCATCAGCGATGGTACGACCGGGACCAGGAGGCGGACATCTGCCAGTTGATGGGTGGCTGAGCTCTCCTCGAACTCAGAGAAAATGTCCCCTTCGGTCTCGGTAATCGTATCGTCTTTGACGACCCCATACCGAGTAGTTCCGTCGACCTCAAAGCGTGCGATACGCATGGTGTATTCCTCGTCCGCAACGGTGTATCAATCTCGTGCATCCAGGCCGTTCGGCCACCGCCGGACTCACCGACCGTCAGGCAGGCTTGAAACTATAATCGTGCGAACTTCTGCAAGCGGTTGTTACCGCCGACCTCGGCCACATACAGCGATTCTTCATCGTCAATGAAGACCCCATGTTTCCCGTTCGTGAAGTACCCCGGTCCCTCACCCTTCTCGCCCCAGCGTCCCAGGAGTTCTCCGTCCAGCGTCCGCAGTTGCACGCCTTCGCCCCCCCCACGATGTGCATGATGCCGTAACGATCGATCACGGCGTCGTTTCCCCGGGCGTCCGCCCACTCCCTCAGGTAGTTCCCCTCTGTGTCGAATATCTGGCACCTGGCGTTGCTGCGGTCCAGTACGTAGACGTTATCGTCGTCATCGACCATCACGTGGTGGGGCAGGTTGAATTCACCCGGGCCAGTACCGGGCGACCCTGTGACTCCCTCACCACGCCACGCCTGAACGAAGACCGGATCGCCGGAACCGAACGACAGGATGTGCTCGCCATCCGAGGTGAACCGGTGTACCCGGTTTTGCCCGTAGCCGTCCGAAACGAATATGTCGCCGTTGTTTGATTGCGTCGCCCGCGTGCACATGTTGAAAGGCTCACCGGGCGCGCCCGTCTGGCCCGGTGTACCCAGCGTCATGAGCACCTCACCAGACAGCGAGTACTTGGTCACCGTGTGGTGGCCGCAGTCGGCGTGAAATATCTCGTCATCGCTGTTGATCCACAGACCGTGCGGCGAAGATAGCTCTCCGTCTAAACGTGTCCCCAGCAGCTTTCCATCTTGGTCGAACACCAGCATGTGACCGGTACCCGGGCTGATATTTGCGACCGAACCGTCGGGCAATGTGTCTCTCACGACGGTGTAGATCCGACCCTCGGAATCGCCGGCGACATCGGCAGCAACGCCATTTATCTCGATTTGCGGCCAGTTTTCCACGAACTCGTACCGGTAGTCCGCAACGCCCCACTGCTGTGCCATG
The DNA here is from genome assembly GCA_030745955.1 of Dehalococcoidia bacterium. The sequence goes on from JASLNQ010000264.1 coordinate 3,373, forward strand.
GCAACCAACCTTTCTTCCTTGAGTTGCCGTGACCTGCCATCACCGATCCGGCACGGCGAGACCCAGACCACCGGGGTCGCGGCAACGGGAGTATAGCCCGAACGACAGGGCAGGTAGACCTCTGGCCGCCGGCAGCGGCAACCCCGACCTGCCCGGGCTTGGGAAAGCCAACTGACAATGCATTCGTCGAATCGTTCAACGGTCGGGTCCGGCAGGAGTGCGTCAAACAAGAACTGGTTCCCCTCACTTAAGGATGCCTGGCAAAAGGTTGAAATTTGGCGACAGGAGTACAACAATGAACGCCCGCAAAGCGCACTGGGCCAGGTGGCTCCAGCCCGATTCGCCAGGCCAGATTAATCGGAGCCGAGGCGGCCGGATGAACCCGGGAAATTAACCCCTCAAATGGCACCGAAACGGGGTCAGCAACTGTCCTGGCTGTCAAGC
>JASLNQ010000265.1 GCA_030745955.1 Dehalococcoidia bacterium
CGGTGCGGTGCTCGGTATGCGGATGGGCGCAACGATAATCCCCTTCCTGGTTACGTCTGGCGAGGGAGTGCGGGTCGTACCCCCGGTGGTGCTTGCCATCAACTGGCAGGCGATCGGCGTGTTGGTCGTGGTGACGGGCGCGATATTCCTCGCGATTTCGATCGGCCTGGTCTCGTCCGTTCGGAAAATATCCCCCCCGAGTGTGATGCGGATGGGCCAGAATTGAGTATGGTTCTCACGGGGCTGGTGAACCGCCTGAAGGCGAAACTGGTTTAGGATTCGTTTCCGTGGAAGCATTACTTAGCGCCGTAAACCTGACGAAGCACTACAGGGAAGTCGTAGCGCTCAACGACGTCAGCTTCGATATCTCGGACGGCATCACCGGGATACTCGGTGAGAACGGCGCGGGCAAAAGCACTGCGATCAAGATATTCCTGGGTCTCCTGGGAGCAACGTCGGGAACGGCGACGATCCTCGGTGAGGACGCTTCCGACAACATCCTGGTGCGCTCCCGGCTGGGGTATATGCCAGAGCACGATTGCCTGCCGAGCAATTCGACGGCCGCCGAGTTCCTGACCCACATGGCCGAGGTGAGTGGCCTGCCGCCATCGCATGCGCGTTCGCGTGCGGCTGACACGCTGCGGCACGCAGGCCTGTTCGAGGAGCGTTACCGGTCGATGGGTGGCTATTCGACAGGCATGAAGCAGCGGGTGAAGCTTGCCCAGGCGCTGGTCCACGATCCGGCGATCATCCTGTTGGACGAGCCGACCGCGGGACTCGACCCGGCCGGGCGGGAGGAGATGCTCGACCTGGTGCGGAAGACGCATCGCGAGTTCGGTATCAGCATTCTCTTTTCATCTCACCTGATGGCGGACGTCGAACGCACCTGCGACAGGATCATCGTTTTGCAGGCCGGGCGGTTGGTGCAGTCGGGGGAGGTGACGAGCTTCACCGAAGAGACGGAGACGGTGTTTATCGAGGTCGACACGAACCACGATCAGCTTGTCGCGGCCCTGGAAAAGCGCGGTGTGGGCGTGGTCGTCGATCCCGGCGGGCTCTACGTGGAGGGTGCCGACGAGTCGGTCTACGACCACGTGCGCGATGCGCTGGTGGAAACCGAGGCGCCGTTGCGCCGGATGGGCCCGCGGCGCCGCACGTTGACCGAGCTGTTCGAGCGTGAGGGCGACGATTTCGGTGACTGGAGGGGCTCATGACCTCTGGTCAGCAGACTCCCGCAGCCAGTGCCGCCGGAAGCCCTACGCGGGCCGAAGGCACGGTCTTCGATATCGGTTACCAGCACTACGACGGCCCCCGTGAGGGACGCTACCGTGCCCGGATATCTGTCTACAAGGACGGCCTGAAAACCTCGCTTGGACTGGGGCGCGGTGTTCGGGCGAAGGTCCTCCCCTGGATGTTCATCGGTGTGCTGGTGCTTATCGGGGCCGGGATGGCGGTGGCCGCTATCACCGTCAACCGGGTGGTGGGTCCCGAGATCGGTGAGATCGTGGACCTGCCGGCGCACTCTGATTACTACAGCTGGGCCTCGGTCATCATGTTCATATTCGCGGCCGTCATCGCCCCGGAGCTGTTGTGCCCCGATCGCCGGGACGGGGTGATCAACCTGTACCTGGTGCGTCCGCTGACGGGTTCTGACTACATCGTCGCCCGCTGGGGTGCGTTCATATCGGTCATGTTGTTCGTGGCCTGGCTGCCCCAGATCATCCTGTTTATTGGGTTGACCATGGGTGATCCCGATCCGGTCGAGTACCTGGGCGACAACTGGCTTGACGTGCCGAAATTCCTTGGGGCCGGGGCCGCTATTGCCGGGTTTACGGGCACCCTGGCCATGCTCACTTCCGCGTTCACGACGCGACGTGCGTACGCGTCTGTCTTCATGGTCGGGCTGTTCACGATTTCGACGCCGTTCACGTTCGGTCTCGCGCAGGAGCTCGGTGGCACGGCGGGGCAGTGGCTATCGATGTTCAACCTGAGCAACATTCCGATGCATGTGAACGACGCGATTTTCGGTGAAGCCAGCGGCGTGACGAAGGACGCGCCGGCTGCCGAGTTTGATTCCTGGATACTTGTTGGCTGGTTCTTCCTGTGGACGCTGGCCCCGGCCGGCCTCCTGTGGACGCGATACCGGAGGATGACGGCATGACCAGTGGCAGCGCGGGTGGCAGCACGCCGGTAATCACGGTCGACCACGTTTCACGCTGGTTCGGGAGCGTCGTGTCGGTGAGTGACGTCACGTTCGCCATCAGGCCGGGTATCACGGGGCTGCTGGGTCCGAACGGTGCGGGCAAGACCACGCTGCTGCGCATGATCACCGGGCTCGCCGAGGTTTCCGATGGCGAAGTCACGGTCTTCGGGCAGCACGTGCGCAACAACTCCGAACTCAATTCGCGTATCGGCGTGATGTCGGAGCACGAGTCGGTCTACCAGTTCATGAAGGGCCGTGATTTCGTAAAGATGATGGCGAGCTTGAAGGGCGTTGACAATATTGACGTCGCGACCGATAAGGCGATCAACCAGGTCGACCTTGCCGACGCCTCGCTCCGCCCGATGGGCACCTATTCACGCGGGATGCGGCAGCGGATGCGGCTGGCGGCGACGCTGGTCCACGATCCGGAGCTGCTGATACTCGACGAACCGCTGAACGGTGCCGACCCCCGGCAGCGGGTGCAGTTCCAGAACCTTCTGAAGCAGCTTGCGGCAGAGGGGCGGATCATCGTCCTTTCCTCGCACATTCTTGAAGAGGTCGAGCGGATCGCCGACACCGTGTTGCTGATCGTCAACGGCAAGCTGGCGGCTTCGGGCGATTTCCATGCGATAAGGGCGGCCCTGGACGAGCGTCCATACCATGTGCAGGTGTCTTCGGATTCACCCCGCGAGCTGGCCTCGGAGCTTGTGAAGCTGGGGTCTGTAGACGCCGTGAATATCAATCCCGACGGCGTGATCGTGGTGCTCAGCAGGAATGTACGTGACCTGCAGATCGAGCTGCCCCGGCTTGCGCAGTCGGCCTCGATCCGCGTGCGCCGCGTCGAGCCATTGGACGACTCGCTGGAAAGCGTGTTCGGCTACCTGGTGGAGCGCTAGACATGGGACCTGTTTACCGGCTCACAGTACGCCAGCTTTCCGGGCGATGGCGGCTGCTGATCACGATCGTGCTGGTCGCATTGCCGGTCATCATGGCCGTCGTCGATACGCTGGTGGACGATGAGGAGATAGAACGGCGCTTCGAGGACGACAGTAACCGGAGAGGGGTGGTCGTTGAGGGCGAGGCGCCACCCGAGGGGGACCTGGGCGCACTGTTCGGGTTCGAGGAGAGTGCACCGGTCGATCCGGAGCAGGAGGCCATCGAGGAACTCGAAGACGGCCTGATCAACGGCATGCTTATCGCGGCGATATTACCGCTGGTCGTGCTGGCCATTGCGAGCGCAGCTTTCGGGAACGAGGTTGAGGACCGGACGCTCGCAAATCTGACGCTTGCACCGGTGCCGCGCTGGAAGATTGTCGTCCCAAAATTGCTCGGTGCGATTTCGGTGGCAGGTCCGTTTATCGCTGCCAGTACGTTCGCCACCGCATATATAGCTTTCGAAGGCGATTGGACCGCGACTATCGCAATCACTGTCGGCGCGGTGGTCGGGGTGGCCCTTTACTCGTCGGTGTTCACGTGGGCGGGGCTGATGACGACCCGTGCGATCGGGTTCGGGCTGCTTTACGTGTTCCTGTGGGAGGGCCTTTTCGCCGGACTTGTGACGGGCGTGCGGTTCCTGAGCATCCGGCACTACT
>JASLNQ010000266.1 GCA_030745955.1 Dehalococcoidia bacterium
AGCATCCAGAAGGCCAGCAGTGCCCTGCAGACATCGGCCTGGCGAAGGTCGCCCAGGAAAATGAGCAGACCAAAGACGACCTGTTGACGTTTTTAAGCCAGTTCAACAGCAACCTGCTTGCGCTCTCGGACACGCCGCCTGTGCAGGCTATTATTCGTGCGGTGGATAACGATGGAATCGATCCAAAGTCAAACGACACCTTCGAGGTGTGGGTCAACCGCTTGACCCAGATATTCGCGGCCTCTGCACGGAACAAGGATTTCTATCAGCAGATCAGGTACTTCGATGAAAATGGGCAGGAGATGGTCCGGGTCGATTTCAAGAACGGGGAAGTCGATATCGTTTCGGGCACCGACCGCCTGCAAAACAAGTCGGGGTCTAGCTACTTCACAGAAGTCACTGGACTCAAGACCGGCGACATTTTCATCTCGGCGCTCAACGCCGCTATCGAGGCGGCCCGGGCCGGTGAGCAGGGGCGCGGGTTCGCAGTTGTTGCAGATGAGGTGCGACCGCTCGCTGGGCGTGTGACCCAGGCCACGAGCGAGATCGCAGGCCTGATCGACGGCGTCCAGAAGAGTGTCGAGGAATCGGTCGGTGCAACTGAGCGGGGAACTGCCAGGGTGGAAGAAGGCTCTCGGCTTGCCGCCGAAGCTGGAAGCTCGCTGACCGAAATCCAGGAGGCAGTCCTGGTGATCACACAGCAAGTTGAGCTTATCTCTTCGGCCGCCGAGGAAGTAACGGCATCGAGCGAAGAGATGGTCAAGTCGATCGAAAGCGTTAGCGCGATCACCGAGGAGACCACTGCGGCCACCGAAGAAATGGCTGCGAGCAGCGACGAGGTTCAGCAGTCCATGACGCAGATCCAGAAGATTACCGAAAAGTCTGGTGCGGCCATCGAGGGATCGTCGGCTTCGACTGAGGAGCTCAGTTCCCAGGTTGAAGAGGTTGTCGCTTCGTCGGCAGCACTCGGCGACATGGGTTCCACTCTCACGGAGGCGATATCGGTGTTCAAGCTGGATGCGGATGACGTTTCCGGTACCGAGGACCCCGCAGCCTAGACAGGTTCCGGGGTTTCAAACCAATCGAAGGGGTGCTGGCGAATGCCAGCACCCCTTTTCTTTTGGGCAAACGGCCTGTGGCCGTCGCGTGCTGGGGCAACGGAAGCTGATCCGTCCGCAGGCTTGATCGCCGATGTCGTATCGAACGGTTTCTGTCGCGAGGTTCACACGCTGGTATGGTTTGGCGACGGCGATCAATGAACGGAGCAGAATGGCGACTTTGTACGAGGCGGCGCGGTCACTGGAAGTACCGTTTAGTGAAGAATTTGATTTCTCTCAGAGGGAGTTAGAGACGCCCGAGCTGACACTGCGATACCTGGAGTGGGGATCGCGGGAGTCACCTGCCCTGGTGCTCCTTCATGGTTTCGCCCAGACAGCTCACTCCTGGGATTTCATTGCGCTGTCGCTGGCGGACCGGTATCACGTTGTGAGCCTGGACGCCCGCGGGCACGGCGACAGCGACTGGTCGGCGGACGCTGCATATTCCGCTACTGACCACCGGCGGGACGTGCGGGCGCTCGTTCGGCACCTTGACTCTCCGCCGGTGACCTTGATCGGCCTGTCGATGGGTGGGGGGACTGCTTATACGTACACCGCTCGACGTTCGACCGATGTCCGGTCACTGGTTATCGTAGACACCGGGCCTATCGGAAACCCGGCCGGGCGGAGACGGATCAGTAACTTCGCAACGCTACCCGACGAGCTCGACACGCTTGAGGAGTTCGTGGAGCGCATTCATGCATACGTTCCTGAGCGATCCCTGGAGCAGGTACGTTCAACGGTGACCAATTCGGTTCGCCAGAACGAGGCCGGCAGGTGGACCTGGAAGTACGACAGCGCGCTACGCGACCCGAACCGGTCTCGAAAGGGCGTTCCAGAAGCGCAGGCGTGGTCGGACCTGAAGTCGATCCACTGCCCCACCCTGCTGATAAGGGGTGCTGAGTCGGACGTACTGCAACCGGAGACTGCGGTCGAGATGGAGCGGGTGATGCAAGACTGCACACTGGCTACGATCGAAAACGCCCGGCACCTGGTTCCCGGCGATAATCCTGCAGGCTTCATCAGGGCGGTCGGTCCGTGGCTCGACCGGGTACACGGAATCTAACCTTCTCCCACAACTTTAGGCACCCGCATGACATGAATTTGCGTGGAAGCGAGAGCACCGGCTGCAACTCCGGGCTGGCGGGTGGCAAACTTTTTCGGGACAGGTATTAACCTCAGGCTGTTCAGTGACCATTTGTTCGGGAGCGAGCTGAAAACATCATGACCCAGGAGCACAACCGGGACGGGCGCGCGTCCGGGCAAACGCCGGGGCGGGGTCTGGACAAGCGGGAAATCCGGCTACTCCATACATCGGATGTCCACATCCGGAATGATGAACATCGGGACTGGGCGCTGCATGGGCTGCAGGGGGTGGTCGACCTGGCGGTCGGGCTGGGTGTGGACGCATTGCTGATCGCGGGTGACCTTTTCGACAGGGATGGCCTTGAGAAAACACTGGTTGCGCACGTGTTCCGGGTGCTCGGTGCGATCGGGGTGCCGGTGGTTGTTCTTCCCGGCAATCATGATGTTTTGCTTCTTGATGATGCGTTCGATGTAACTGCCATTCCCGTATCGGTCCGGCTGATAACCCACCCGGATGGGGAGTTGATTGCGCTGCCGGGTATCGGGACTTCGATATGGGGCAAGCCGGTATATGACCACTCGCCAGCGTTCCTGCCTCTGTCGGGAGTTCCTCCCCGCCCCCGGACCGGCTGGTATGTGGTGATGGGACACGGTCTCGTTGTCCCACACGGCAATCCGGAGGTACGGAGTGCACCGCTGTTCCCGGACGCACTGGCAAACGTGGAAGCCGACTATGTGGCGCTCGGGCATGTCCATGTGTTCAGGGATGTGACTGTTGGTGACACGAGGATCTGCTACAGCGGTGCGCCATCGGGAATGTCATCACCCGGTGCAGCGCTCGTGACGCTCAGTCCCGGAGTGGGCGTCAGGGTCGATAAAGTGCCTGTTCCACCGTTGAAAGACTGACGGGAATGGCAGTTGTTCTATGTTGATAGTATTGCCCCGATTCGACCCGGGATCCCCCCTGGTCAGGCAAGTTATGGCAATGCCGACCGGGGGCTGGATGTTCGACAGGTAGCAAGGAAAACAACATGACCATGAGTCACCGCGAGCGGGTCCTGAAAGCGTTGAGCCACGAAGAGCCTGACCGCGTACCCCTGGACATGGGTGGCACACCGGTGACGCAGGTCCATCCCGACGCCTACGAGTCCCTGCTTTCCCACATCGGTTTCCCCACCGAGGAGTTCGACGCTGGTCAGCAAGGCTCGTTCCAGGCGGTCACTCCCAGTGAGGAGGTGCTGCGCCACTTCGATATCGATGTGAGGGGAGTTTCGCTTGGGTTGCCAGACGGCAGGCCCAACGTGGAGTTAAGTCCGCTCTCATACCGGGATGAGTGGGGGGTTGAATGGCGGAAGGCATCGCCGAGGGCACCGTTCATGGACGTGGCGGGGCCTTTCCAGGGGCTCCAGGAACCGGGGCCGGGTGCGCTGGCAACGATCGAGTGGCCCGATGCCGGAGACGCTGGGCGTATCCGGGGGTTGAGGGAGCGGGTCGAAGCGCTGTGAAGAGACTCCGACTATGCAATTGTGCTGAGCCTTGGGAACACGACGTTTGCGCTCTCACAGCGACTCCGCGGGTTCG
>JASLNQ010000267.1 GCA_030745955.1 Dehalococcoidia bacterium
TTACGAACTGTGTTGGAACTACCGTTCTTCGAAAGTGCCCGCGGTGGGCAGACTTCGGAGAATTGGCCGGCACAGACAGTTTCGTAACGAGGCTACCCAGGTCGACCAACAGGCGGTTGGAAGCGAGAACTTTCTTGAGCGAGATTCCCGAACCCGGTGTTCAGTTGATTTATCGGCTGAGTCCCGGAGGAGTGGAAGTGGCTCGTTAGTTCGGACCTTCAACCATCAAAAGCTTGTTGAACCAAAAACACAGACTCTTTTCAGAGTCTCTAAACTTCGAAAAACGATTTTCTTTCTGTTCACTGTTCAGTTCGCTAAGGTGCGCTGAACAAGGGTCCGGCCTGGCCGGGCCTTTTCGCGACCGGGTGTTTGCGTAACGCGTGGTGGCGGTCCGGTTCGACTGGACGGCTTAATGTTGTGATTGCAGGTGCGCGATCAGCCGCGAGCGGTAGTAAAATTCGTTTTTGTGCGCAGCATGAAGCGGTTGGCCGTTGGGCGATCCGGCTGCTGTGTTGCCGTGCTTTGGGGGCCCGTAGCTCAGTTGGTTAGAGCGCTACTCTGATAAAGTAGAGGTCGGATGTTCGAGTCATCCCGGGCCCACCACTTGACCGCGCCGCGAACGTGAGACACCGCCATTGCAGGCGGTGTTTCTGTTTGGGCTGAAGCGATCGTGGCCGGCCGGGTCCGATTGCGTTCCGATAAAGAATTGAGGCGTTGTTTCGGCCTCGCCCCCGACGGTTTGTTGCAGCCGCTGCGGGCCGTGCGGTTTTGTGGTGCGCCTGGCGACAGCCCGCTTCAGCGGTGGCCTTGATCGCTTGAATCCGCGGCGTAACCGGGGGCCAGCATTTAACGCATGAGCGTGAACACGTGCTAACTGTTATCGGCTGGCGCGCAGGTCATGCTTGCTAGGATTCTGGAATCGACCCAAGCACACCGATGCGCAGAACCTTGTTCACACGATTTTTCATACCCGGCTTGCTACTGCTGCTCGCGGCCTGCGTTGAGTCCGGCGGACCGTCGTTGGGTCCGGGGGAAAAGACCGCGATTGCCGGTACCGTTGAAGCCCAGGCAATTGCGTTTCAACTGGCCGGAGACCCGGTGGTCACTACCCAGACGACGATATTTTGCGCCGAGTGCGAATTGGTCGACGTTACGCGGGTGATAGATGGCGACACGCTGGATACGAATATCGGTCGGGTTCAGCTATTTGGCGCAGACGCGCCGGCACCGGGTGAAACCTGCGCCACCGAGGTGACTGAATTCTTAGCGTCGATCGTTAGTCGACAGGTTCGCCTGCGGTACGGACCACCGCTACGCGACGAGTTCAATACGCACCAGGCGTACGTTTTCGACTCGTCGGGCAACAGTCTCGATTACCAGTTGATCGTGAGTGGATATGCCAGGGCCAGGACGCGGGAACGCGAACAGCTTCCGGGCCGGCATGAAGATGAGTTTGTATCGCTTGAAAAGAGTTCACAGAACAGCGCTGCAGGTTGCCTGTAGGAGGGATTTGTTGCGCCGACAACTGAACCCACGGCGACGCCGACGGTGGACATACAGGCGAGTCTCGATGCGACTGCCACCGCGTCGGTTGAACTGACCACAACCGTAGATTCTGTGACGCAAACGCCGGGGTCTGCCGAACTGGTTGTTGCTACGTCAACTGCGGCACCTACCGCCACCACCGCGCCGACCGTTCCCGCAACGCCGACCGTTCCCACAATTCCGACAGTGGTTCCGGAAACGCTGCCACCTACGGTACTCCCCGAAGCTACGGCAGCTCCCGAGCCGCTGCCGACGGCTACAGCAGAGCCGACTCCGATCCCAGTGCCGACGGCCACAGCAGTGCCGACTCCCACTCCGGTGCCAACGGCGACAATCACACCGACACCCGAACCTCCGACGCCGACGCCGACTGTGACTCCTACCCCAGTTCCCCGCATTTCAATTAACACTGGCCCCACGCCGAGGGGCTTAGTGTTCGGCGCGACCTACTTGAATGGTGCACGCGTCAATTTCACTGAACCGGTGGGCGAGATTAGCGTGCAGGTGAGATGGGGCGATAGTGATTCCTTTTTCGAGGTCACTGTGGACCAGGCCACCGGGGTGATAAATGCGGCTCATATCTACCAGACGATTGATGTGTTCCTCGTGGAGATAGTCGCGACGACTGATGAAGGTGACCGGGCGAGTGCATCGGTTAACGCATTGGTGAACTAACCCTTTAAATCGACCCACCGCTGTCTTTCCTGGCCACGGTGCGCGGTATTACTTTGGGGTTACTTTGAGACGCCCGGGAGGAGATATTGACCGGGGCGCGAAAAGACCCCGGGTATTGCCGGGGTCTTGTTCAGTTTGAGTTCATTTGGCTCCCGAGGCAGGGATCGAACCTACGGCCCGCTGATTAACAGTTATCGAAACTTCGTCTCAAAAGGTCGGAGTTCGTGCCTCACCGTCAGTGTATTTGAACTCAAATCCCCAAAAACCGTCTCATATCGTAATGCTGAGTGGTGAACAGTTTGTGACCAACTTGTGACCACGAAAATCTACCCACTGACCTGCCCCCGATAGCGTTACCACTTATTATCTCGGAATTGCAGCCAACTGAAGCCCGGGCATGAATGCCTCAGGCGTCGGTGGCCGGTATCCAAGTGAGCTGTGGGGTCGGATCGTGTTGTACTCCCGTCTCCACCGTTCTGTCAGTATCTGCGCCTCCTTCAACGAGTAGAAAATCTCGCCATTTAGCAACTCGTCCCGAAGCTTCCCGTTGAAACTCTCGTTGTAACCGTTCTCCCACGGGCTGCCCGGCTCGATGAATAGCGTCTTCACCCCGACATTGGGCAGCCATTCCCGGACTACCCTGGCGGTAAATTCCGGCCCGTTATCTGATCGAATATGTTCAGGTGCCCCGTTGAATACAAACAGCTCAGTCAGCGCGTGGATCACGTCATCTGACTTGATCCTTCTTGCAACCTTGATCGCCAGGCACTCCCTGGTGTACTCGTCGATCACCGTGAGCATGCGAACCGCACGTCCATCCTCGGTTCGACACGCCACGAAGTCGTAGGCCCAGACGTGACCTTTGCGTTCAGGCTTCAGCCTGGTAATTGATCCATCGTTCAGCCAGAGCCTCCCTCTCTTCGGCTGCTTCTTCGGTACCTTCAGCCCCTCTCGTCGCCAGATGCGCTCCACACGCTTGTGGTTCACCTGCCATCCCCGGTCCTGGAGCAGTGCGGTGATTCGGCGATATCCGTACCTGCCGAACCTAACTGCCAGCTTGACGATGTCGGCCGTCAGCGACTCTTCATCGTCCAGGACCTTCAAGGATCTACGCTGTGTCGGCCTGGGTTGGTCGATCACCCGGCAGGCCCTTCGCTCGGATACCGAGGGCAATACCTGCTGGACGCGTTCCACGCATTTGCGGCGACGTGAAGGGCTCAGAAGTTTCCCTCGGCCGCTTCTTTCAGAATCTGCTTGTCGAGAGCAAGGTCGGCAATGGTTCGCTTCAGCCTGGCGTTTTCCTGCTCAAGCTTCTTGAGCTTTCTTGCCTGGTCGAGGTTGAGCCCACCGTACTCGCGTCGCCACCTGTAGTAGGTGTGGTCGGTGACACCGATCTCACGTACTGCCTGACCGACGCTCTTGCCGCCCGCGACGGCGACCTCGACTTGCCGGAGCTTGTTCAAGACCTGCTCCGGGCTATGACCTTTTCTTGGCATTTCT
>JASLNQ010000268.1 GCA_030745955.1 Dehalococcoidia bacterium
CTGGGCCGCAAGCTTTCGACCACGATGTTCGAGGGCCCCGCCGAAGAGCTGACCCGGACCGAGAACACCCAGCCGGCGATCATGGCAACTTCGATCGCAGCGTGGCGGGCAATGGAAGAGGCGACCGACGTCATCCAGCTGCCGAACGCAACTGCCGGTCACAGCCTGGGCGAGTATTCTGCACTTGCCGTTTCGGGCGTACTGAGCATTACCGATGCCGTGAAGCTGGTGCTCGAGCGGGGCCGGCTTATGCAGACCGCCTGCACGGAGCGACCGGGCGGCATGGTGGCCCTCATTGGCCTCGACGAAGTTACCGCCGAGGAAATCTGCCGGGAATCCGGAGCAGAGATGTCGACGATCAACACCGCACAGCAGATCATCGTGAGCGGTGCGCACAGCAACCTGGCGATGGCTATCGACATTGCGACCGCACGTGGCGCCAGGAAGGCCATTCCGCTGCAGGTCGGCGGGGCGTTCCATTCGGGCCTGATGAGCCCGGCCCAGAACGGCCTGAACTCAGTTATCGATTCACTTACTTTCCACGACCCGCTCGTTCCGCTCATCGGCAACGTGACGGCCAGGTCGCTGCGCACTGCCAATGACGTTCGTGAAGAGCTCCGGCTGCAGCTGACTTCCTGCGTGCAGTGGAACAACACCGTGAAGTTCATGCTGGACGACGGGATCGACACCTTCTACGAGATCGGCCATGGCCGGATCCTCTCCGGGATGGTGAAGAAGATCGACCGCAGGGCAAACGTTGGCAGCATCGGCGATTTCGCATCGGTGCTCGCGTACGCCAGCGCTTCCTAGCTCCAGCGGTCTTCGAATCACCCACCGGTCAACAACGCTTTGCGCCGCTCCGCCCAATCTGCCGGTCAACATGTGAGCAACCGGCCCGCCGGCTGATTCACCGTGTCTCCTCCCTCCGAAACCAGGCCCGGCTTTGTGGCGCATGAGCCAGACCGGCTCGACACGCTAATTGAGGGTGAACCCGTTGGCGAGAGCACGCCTTCGATTCGCGGCGGTCGCACGGGCTCACGGGCCGCGGTCGTGCAGGCGCTGTACGAATCGGACGCATCGGGACACCCTGCCGTCGCTTCTGTCGTCCGCCTCGCGGTTGAGCGAGAGCTCGGCGAAGACGACATTGATTTTGCAACCCGCCTTGTGCAGGTGTGCGAGGAACAGCGAAGCGAGCTCGATTCCCGCATTGCGAAGATCGCATCGCAGTTTCCATCCGAGCAGATGGCCCCGGTCGACAGAAATGTCCTGCGGGTGGCGCTGGCCGAGCTGGAAATGGAGGATGCGGCCCCGGAAAAGGTGGTCGCAAACGAGGCGGTGGAACTGGCCCGGTTATTCGGGTCGGATTCGTCACCGAAATTCGTCAACGGAGTACTCGGCGCTCTGCTAGGATAGGTTGCCGTCTGGCCACGTGAGCGGCCGGCGTTATTTGTTACAACAAGTCTAATTGGGACGGCCGTCCCACATGACCTCCCGGGGGTTAACGTAAATGGCCAGTGTGTTGGACCAAGTCCGCGAGATCGCGGCCGACAAGCTCAGTGTTGATGTTTCAGAGATTTCAGCGGAATCTTCATTCACCGAGGACCTGAATGCCGACTCTCTCGACGTTGTCGAGTTGATCATGGCGATCGAAGAGGTGTTTGGCTCCGATGACGAAGCCCTCGAGATTTCGGATGAAGATGCTGAGGGGATCAAGACCGTTCAGGATGCCGTTAAGTACCTGAACGACCGCGGAATCACCGACTAGAAACTTCCGATCGGGCATATGGCGCTCGAACAGACGGCCGCACCGGTTCTCTCGTTAATTGTTACCAACCCGAGACCGGCGCGGCTTTTTGTTGCATTTTTTAGAAACCCACACTGGCGCCGGGACAGGCCGCCCGTTTGCACCGGGGAGTTTTGACGGCGGCAGTGTGATAACTTGTCGAATACGCTTACAGGTCCGCATCTGACCTCCCGTAATCACCCACTCACCCTGCTTTGACCACTGGCTCCACTGGCATGCCCGACTCCCCCGGCTGGAAGTCCATCGAGGACCTGGCGGACGCCGTGCGGACCTGCACCAGGTGCCGGCTGCATTCCGGTAGGACGAATGCGGTCCCCGGCGATGGTTCACCGGTCGCCAGCATCCTCATCATCGGTGAGGGCCCGGGGTTCAACGAGGATGAGCAGGGCCTGCCGTTCGTGGGGCGCTCGGGGAAGCTGCTCGATGAACTGCTGGCGGCGGTCCCGCTCGCCCGCAAAGACGTCTTCATCACAAACGTCGTGAAGTGCCGGCCGCCCGAGAACCGCGACCCGCAGCCCGACGAGGTCGCAGCGTGCCGCCCATACCTGGAACGGCAAATGGAGCTGCTGGACCCAAAAGTCATTGTCACGCTCGGCCGCCACTCGCTGCAGCGGTTTTACCCGGAGGGGCGGATATCGAAAGACCACGGGAAGATACTGTGGTGGAATGACCGGATTTTGTTCCCGCTCTTTCATCCTGCGGCGGGGTTGAGAAATCCCGCGGTAAAACGCAACCTGCAGGAAGATGTACTGCGGCTCCCCGACGCGCTCAGGGAATCGCTGCGCAGGCCGTCCGGCCGAATATCAAGTGAAACTTCTGCAGAGGCGCTTGGCCCACCACAACCCGGGCCTGCGGCCCCGGGACCGGTCGACACGCCGGCATGGCGGGCTGAGGGTGCGCGGGCGGGAGCGGACCGGGGAGGTCCGGAACCCGACACACAATTATCTGAACCGCAAATAGAGAACGAAACATCAGAGGAAGAGCAAGGAGACCGCCAACTGGGGCTTTTGTAGAGCTGAGTTAACCATTTCGTGTTTCGGCTTGCCGGTTGAGCAGGCCCGGTGACCTGTGCAAGGAGGCCGGGGCTGCCGGTCGAGCACGGCCGGTAACACCTGCATAACGCCCTGCCTGGCACCATTTCATCCGCATGACAACTAAAACAAAAGACGCCGCGTGGATACGCGTCGTCCCGCTTGGCGGTCTTGGCGAGATCGGCAAGAACATGATGGTGCTCGAGACCATCGACGACATCGTGGTGATCGACGCCGGAGTCCTGTTCCCCGAATGGAACATGCCGGGCATCGACGTGGTGATTCCAGACATGGACTACCTTGAGGAGAACGCCGACCGTGTGCGTGCGCTGCTGATCACTCACGGCCACGAAGATCACATCGGCGCAGTCCCGCACCTGCTGAAGCGGGTTTCCGTACCGGTTTTCGCCCCGGCGATGGCGCACGAGCTGCTTCACGAGAAGCTGCGGCAGGCGCGGATGCGCGACGAGGCGGACCTGCGCCTGATCCGGCCCGGCGAACAGCACGAGATCGGCGACCTGAACGTCGAGTGGTTCAACGTGTGTCACTCGGTGCCCGACTCTACCGGCATCGCGATCGACACGCCGGCCGGGGTGGTGATCCACACCGGCGACTTCAAGATCGATAACGCGCCGGTGATCGGGCAGCCGACCGACCTTGGCCTTGTCGCCGATATCTGCCAGGACGGTGCACTGCTGCTGCTGGCCGATTCGACCTACGCCGAGGAGGAGGGGTACTGCCCCTCGGACCGCGAGGTTGTCGAGAGCCTGCCGCGGTTGATCGGCGCTGCCGCAGGGCGGGTGATCGTTTCGAGCTTTGCATCGCAGGTCGCACGTATCCAGATCGTCGCCGACGCCTGCATGGCCACCGACCGGAAGCTCT
>JASLNQ010000269.1 GCA_030745955.1 Dehalococcoidia bacterium
TTTTCTGCCTGAATGACGAAGAGCGTGCGGCCGTCTCAGACGGCAACGCCGACTATAGTTTCGCCGAACTCGGTGGTATCGACGCACTTGAGTGTGTCGTCGACACTATTGGCCCGACAGGTCTGGACGACCTCATGGGGATGTTTTCCACTGATGAAGCCAGCTTCGAAACAGTAGATACGTTATTCCCGATCATGATCGAATGTGGCGCTATCACGGATGCGAATTTCGAGGATTCCGGCATGACGGCGGTCCAGATCGGTTGCCTTATCGGCGAGCTTGGTGAAGACAGCCTGGCGCTGCTCGATCCCAGCGCCGGCGAGCCCGGGATGGCCGATGTGGTAGCGGTTTTCGCCGCACTCAGCGCATGTGGCATCGATTCTGAGGGCCTGATGGGCGGGCTGACCCTGCCAGTTGACCCCGGTACTTTTGACGACAGCGCTATCGACTCGGGCGTCCTGATCGAGTCACCGGACGATGTGCCCGGTTTCTCGGGAACCGACCTCCCCTTCACCGCCGAGCAGCTCGCCTGCCTGACCAACGAGATCGGCGATGACGAGATTGCCAGGCTGCTATCGGGTGAAGCTCCGGACCTGAGCCTGCTGCGTGCTCTGAGCACATGCGACATAGAGCTCATGAGCCTGCTTGCCCCGTAGCGAGTGCTTCCCGGAGTGAAGCAAGCACCCACCGACCAACGATGGCGGTGTGTGTTCTTCACTCCGGCGATACTCGATTTCTTGTCGGCCGATGCTAAACTGCGACCGTTCATATTCGTCCTGTTCACTCACCGATACGCACATCCCTGAAGGCCGGGCTTCGCCACCCCGGCAGAGGACCTCGTAACGATGAAAAGTAGAGCCGCCATTCACGTCGAACACGGCAAACAGCTGGTAGTCGACGAGATCAACATTCCTGACCCGCAGCCCGACCAAGTGGTCGTGAAGCTGTTCTCCAGCGGTGTATGTCACTCGCAGCTCCACCAGATGCACAACCCCGCGATCGCCACCCCGACCCTGCTGGGTCACGAGGGGTTCGGGGTCGTCAGCCATGTTGGCTCGAATGTCGATCATCTGAAAGAGGGCGATGCCGCAATCGTCACGTGGGTCCCGCGGGAACCGATCAAGGGCCGCTGGACCGCACCCCCCGGCGGAGCCACATGGCAGGAGGAACCGCTGGGCGGCGCAACCTACACCTGGGGAGAAGACGCCATCGTGTGGGGCGGCTACGTGGTGAAAGTAGACGATGACGCCCCGAGAGACCTCTCTTCGATCGTCGGCTGCGCAGTGCTGACGGGCGCGGGCGCAGTGACCCACACGGCGAAGGTCCGCCCCGAGGAATCGGTTGCAGTGTTCGGTGTTGGGGGCGTTGGGATGTCGGCTATCCAGATGGCGGCAGTGCTGCAGGCCTACCCGATCATCGCGGTCGACCTCGACGACTCAAAGCTCGAGTTCGCACGCGAGTTCGGCGCGACGCACACCGTAAACGCCAGCAAGGTCGACCCCGTCGAGGCGATTATCGAAATGACCGACAGTGGCGTCGACTACGCCTTCGATGCCATCGGCTTGCGGATCACGAACGAGCAGATTCTGCCGGTGACCCGAAGCGGTGGTTCAGGTGCCGACAATCTCGGCGGCCTGGCTGTGTTGATCGGAATGCCGGGTCCGGAAATGACGATCTGGCCGGGTCACTTCATGTTCCACCAGCGCCGGTACATGGGATCGCTCGGTGCGACTTATCCGGACAAGGACTTCAACATGTACCTGCGCCTCTACAAGGAGGGCAAGTTCCAACTCGATAAGCTGGTGACGAAGCGGTACAGGCTCGACGATATCAACGAGGCCTGCGACGACCTGCAGAGCGGCAAGATCCTCGGGCGAGCGATCCTGGAGTACTAGGCGACGTTCCAAACGATTCCGTGAGGGCGCCTGTCTAGTCGTCGTCGTCGTGGTCATCATCATCGTCATCGTGAGCCCCGCCCTCACCGGCCCGGGGACTGTAGTTGAAGGTCGCAACCAGGCCCCTTATCAGCAGATCGCGATCTCTTTCGCTCAGGTTTCGTGAACCCGGCACGATGGTGTAGTAGTTCGGCGGCATCTCGCCGTCCATCACCGATTCAGCGATCTCGTCTACCTCGTCGTACGACCACGACCATTCCGAAAAGTTGAGCTCATCCCGACCCTCGTCGACGTGATCCTGAATCCACCACGAAAGCGGAGCGATATTCGAGTACCAGGGCCAGCGAATCTCGTTCGAATGGCAGTCGAAGCAGGCCTTCACCGCCAGGTCGCGTGTTGCTGGGATGTCCCACTCGGGTTCAGCGATCACCGGGGGATTCCTGTGTGACCGGCCATACGGAACCAGCTGTATCGCTACGAAGGCGACGACAACCAGCGCAACAGCGTACTTCGCCACCCTCCAGACCAAAGTGCGGCCAATCACGAGTCTCCTCCTGTCAACCCCACCGATAAACCGATTGTCGCGCTCAGATACCCATCGTGGCGTCGATCTCGTCCTGGAAGCCGGAAGTTCGGCCTTCAGCTACATCTTCGACCGTAACCGGCGCATTCTCCAGGCCCGACTCCATCAGCGCGTAGGCCAGCGCAAGCGCATCCATGCCCTCCTGTGGCCCAACCTCGGGTCGCCCGCCAGTTTCGGCAGCCCGGACTATGTCGAGATACTCGTAGGCCAGGATCTTCGAGTCGATAGTCGAGAAATCCATCTCGTACGAACCGATCCGGCGCGCGCCGTCCCACAGGGTTGAAGTAGTGTCGTCCAGTTCGAACTCGGGGACCAGATCCAGCAGTGCGTCGCCAGTGATCTCGCTCCCGTCGCTCCGGACAATGCGCGGCGACTGGCCCGATCTGCTCCGTGGCCGGAAAAGTGTTCCCAGGCTCCCCGAGACCGTTGAAACACCCAGCGAATGGCCATGCGAAGTGTCAGTCATTGACAGCTGCCCGATAGCACCCGAGTCGAACCTGATGACACCGAACGCCGTATCGACCGCGTCCTGCTCAACGGCATCACCCGTCGAGTAGCCCTCCTCCTTGCGGTGGTCGTACATTCTTGCAAGGTTCGGGGCCACTTCGGACATGGGCCTGAGGGTGCGCTCGCTTTCGAAGATGGATGCCGCGGCAAAGACGGTGCCGGCAGGGCCCATGAGGTAGAGCAGCATGTCGGCGTTGTGCACGCCGGCATCCAGCACCATGCCGCCGGCCTGCTCCTTTTTCGCCCGCCACACAGTACTGTGCATCACCGCACCTGCAGAGCTGCCCATGCCGATATCGAGAGCGAAGTACGGACTCCCGATCGCATCTCCATTGAGCAATGCCCGCGCCAGGCGGTTCATCGGA
Organism: Dehalococcoidia bacterium; assembly: GCA_030745955.1. The sequence continues at coordinate 3,351 of JASLNQ010000269.1, forward strand.
TCGCGCCGGTAGTTCTCGGCGACAGCCATAACCCTGCCGGTGGTTTGCGACGCTTCGCGCATCAGACGGCAGGCCTTCAGGGTGAGTCCCATCGGTTTTTCGGTAATGACATGGAGTCCCGCTTCCATGGCCCGTATCGCGAAGCGGTGGTGCATCGGGGTGCTGGTGACGATCGCCACTCCGTCAAGATCGGCTTTTTCGAGCATCTCGTTGAAATCGGTGTAGATCTCGGGACGTGTGCCTGTCGCACCGCCAATTTCGTCGGCGACCGTCGAGGCGACGTCGTGGTGGAGATCACAAACGGCCGTCATAGCCACCGTATCGAAGTACCTTCTAAGCTCGATATAGCCATGCGCATGC
>JASLNQ010000026.1 GCA_030745955.1 Dehalococcoidia bacterium
GAACCCGGCAACTTTGTTGAACAGGCGACTCTCCACGAACCAAACATTCCCAGTGCCGGAGTTCGAGACGTACTCGTAAACGGAGTTCCCACGCTTTTTAACGGCGCACAGGTATCGCAGTCCGGTGGCAGAGTTCTCAGGAAAGGATCGTCGAATTGACCGGAACCCGGAAAATCGATGCCGTCACGTTTGAAGTGCTGCAAAATGCGCTGGCGTCGGTGGTCGACAACATGGCACTGACGGTGCTCAGGACTGCCCATTCTGGCATCGTAAAAGACGCCATGGACTACTCGACTGCACTGTGCGACCGTGACGGCACTGTCGTCGCCCAGGGCCTGACTATCGTCCTCCACCTCGGGTCGTTCCCCGACGCCGTGAAGGCCGTGGTCGATAAGTTCAAGGGCGATATCAATCCCGGCGACTTGTTCATCCTGAACGACCCCTACCTTGCTGGCGGTATTCACCTCCCAGACATTTACGTGATCCGCCCGGTTTTCACCGACGGGACTCTCCAGTGTTTCGTCGGCGTCGTGGCCCACCACACGGACGTTGGCGGTATTGTTCCGGGCTCCAACTCGACCGACTCGGTCGAAATCTACTAGGAAGGCCTCCGAATCCCGGTGATCAAGCTGATCGACGCCGGGGTCGAAAACCGGACGATGTTCGACCTGCTGCTCGCGAACGTACGACTGCCCGATAAAGTCCTGGGCGACCTCGAATCCCAGATAAGCGCCACTGCCACTGGTGAGCGCGAGTATTTGCAGCTTGTCGAACGATATTCGTCGAAGGTCATGGACGAATTCAACGACGAACTACTTGCCTACAGCGAACGGCTGGCGCGCAGCGATATCGCAAGACTGCCCGATGGCGAGGCCGAGTTTGCCGCGTACGTGGACGCCGACAACATCAAGCCAGAAAATGCCATGGCCAAAGACTCCATCGACTCAAATCCCGGCAGTGTGAAAATTAACGTCCGCGTCTCGATCACCGATGACGAAATCCACGTCGATTTCACGGGCACATCGCAGCAGGTGAAGGCCGGAATCAACTCGCCGTTCCCGTTTTCCAAGGCCGGCGTGTTCGGTGCGGTCCGACTCATCCTCAACTCCGATATCCCCACTGCAGCCGGCTACACCCGTGCCATCAAGGTCTCGGCCCCGGAATCGTCGGTGGTCAACCCGAGTCATCCGGCCCCGTGCGGTGCCCGGGGAATTACCGGTTTCCGCATCATGGACGCGGTGATGGGCGCTCTTGCGCAGATCGTCCCTGGCCGAGTGCCCGCCGACGGTGAGGGCGGTAACTCGATCATTTCGATCGGTGGTCGTGGTGCCGACGGTGAACCGTTCGGGTATGTCGACCTGATCGCGGGCGCACGCGGCGGTGGCCCTGACCATGATGGTGCGGAAGGCGTTCCCCACCCCGGTGCAAACATCGCCTCGACGCCAGTGGAGATCGCGGAATCGGAGTTGCCGATCAGGTTCGAGGGGTATTCGATCGTTCCCGATTCAGGCGGTGCTGGCAGGTTCCGCGGCGGGATGGCACAGACCCGGAAGGTCAGACTGCTTGAAGATGACGCGATCTTACAACTGCGGTCCGACAAGCGACATCACCCGCCGTTCGGCCTGCTGGGCGGTGAACCGGGCAACCCGTCAGCGAACATCCTGCAGTCGCCGGGTGGTGAAACCAGGCTGCTGCCGGTCCTCGGTATGTCGCCGATGTACCGTGACCAGGTTATCGAGCACACTTTTGCCGGTGGCGGTGGCTGGGGTGACCCACTCGACCGCGACATAGACCTGGTTCAGTCCGACCTGCTCGATGGGAAGATTACCGTTGAAGGGGCACGTACCGATTACGGGGTGGTTGCCAGTTGCGAAACCCTGTTGATCGACCTTGAGGCAACCCGCCGGCTGCGGGGTCGACTAAAGACGGTCAACACCGAAACCTCTACCTGAAGACATGCACACAATAGACCGGAATAGATTCGTGTTGGAGATGGCGCCATGCTATCGATATTGAATACCAAACGGTTCTTATCCCCCGGGCGGTACTGCCAGAACTCAGGACTCGACCCCTTTTTTCCGTCGAAACCCTACTCAACGCCGACACACGGAGAACGGAAACACTGATATTCGCGACTGCACCAGGTACCTGTTTGGCCTTGTGTTGAGTGCGTTGACAGAAACCCGCGGAAGAAGGTCCGATAGCCCGCCGAGTTCCGATGTTTTCTCATGGATATGGACGTATACAGGCAGTGCGGGCAGGAAATGAGTAGGTCTCCTCGGGTAATGAGGAACGATGCCATTCTGTACGGACGCTGAGTTCTGGCAGAACCCCCAAATAAGGGTCCTACGCCACTCGTAAACATGGTGAGCACGGATATCGAGTTTGCGAACGGCTGTACCACGACCGGTACTAACAGGTTCGTCAACGGTCAAACTCACCAGCAGTTTCGAGTTCCCGTAAACGCAACCGATCCCGGAGCGCGCCAGCACGTTAGAAAATCCATGCGGCCGCGGTTCGAGTCGATGGACACATTTCGTAAAAGTCTAGCCCTGCTGGCATGTGTGCGTCATTCGTAACATTGTCGAATTTATCGCCCTTAGAAGGAGCAACCTCAGAAAACCCGTTTTCGCCAGCGGTCTACAAGGCCCAGTCCGGCCTCAAAAATCCCCCGGGCGTCCATGCCGAAGTGACGGTAAAGATCGGCCCGTGAACCCGATTGACCATAGCTGGTCACACCCAGCACGGTCGACGGACAATCGAGCGCGGCGCCCAGGAATGCCATCGAGTGTGGATGCCCGTCGATGACGCACAGGACCGGCCGACCGATCTCGCGGTCTTCCAGCAGCTCGAGCGGGTCCCATGCGCCCACATCCGTCCCGGCCTGCTCGACCGCCTGGGCTGTGTTCATCCGCCTGAACAGTAAATCGGGGCTCGTAACGATGAACAGACTCACCCCGATCCCCTCTCTTTCCAGCAGTTCTACCGACGCAATCGCCTCGTCGACCATGGCCCCAACGACGAACGCGTTCATAACGGTTTCGCTGTCCTCCGGGGCGCTCAGGTACCGGTAACAGCCTGAAAGAACGCCCTGCCGCAACCGGTCCGAAACCACCGGGAACAGCTTCTGGTCGATCGGTTTCGTGCTCAGCCTGAGCAAATACGACCCGCCCTCACCCGATCCGATAGACCGCACCGCCTCCAGCAGGACCCATTCAACCTCCTGGGCAAACGCCGGCTCGAAGTAGGTGATCCCCGGCGTGTTGATGCCCAGCGAAGGCGTGGTCAGGCCCTGGTGCGCACCGCCTTCGGTGCTCAGCGATATTCCCGAAGGCGTGGCGACCAGGATGAACCTCGACTCCTGGTACAGGCCGTTGATCAGTGCGTCGGTCGCCCGGGCAATGAACGGGTCGTACACCGTGCCGATTGGCACAAGCCGCTTACCCGACATCCGCTCGGAAAGTCCGAGCTGTGCCAGCAGCAGGAACATGTTCATCTCGCTCAGGCCGAGCTCGACATGCCGCCCGTCCGGTTGCTCCAGCCATCGCAACGTCCGCTCGCCGAAACCCAGGTAGTCAAGCTCCTCGTGTTTCGACCACACGGCGGTTCGGTTGATCCACGACGCGAGGCCGGTCGATGTCGCCACGTCGGCGGACGCCGTGACAATGCGGCTGGCCGACTCGGGCGATGTGCGGTCCAGCTCGACGAGCATCCGTCCGAAAGCGTCCTGGGTCGAAGTCACGCTCGGTATCGATAGTTCAGTTTCGCTGAACCTCAACGGGGGCTCGAGGTCATCGCTGCGCACGCCGAGTCGCGTTACCGCCCGTCCGACATAACCGCCTTCCTCGCTATCCTCCACGAACCGGCCCCACGGGTTTTCAGCGTCCCGGCCTGTCGACTCGGCGAACCGCTCGAACTCATCCTGCGTCAGCACCGCGGCGTGGTTCCGGGGATCGGCGGCGCTTTGGAGTCCCCACCCCTTGACCGTGTAGGCGAAAATAGCGGTCGGCCCCGGGGTCTCAACCGCCTCGTTCAGCAACCTCACGAGATATCCAACGTCGTGGCCACCGAGGTTCATGATCCGCTCGTAAAGTTCCTCGTCATCGACGTCAGCCGTGCACTTCTCGATATCGGCGCGGTTCTGTTCCGCACCCTCAAGCAACCGGGCCCTGACCTGGTCCCGCCCCGCCACCAGCAGACCCTGGTACTCCTCGTTCGACATATCGTCGATGCGGGTGCGCAGGGCCTCGCCGCCGGGCCGCTCCATCAACTCGGTGAGCCGGTAGCCGTACTTGGCCATCAGGATTGTCCAGCCGTTGGCGCTGAGCATGTCCATGAACTGGCGGACGCGGATGCCGGGTACGACGCGGTCGAGGCTCTGGCGGTTGACATCGACGATCCAGGTGCAGCGATCAAGCCCCGCCAAAGCCGGTTCGATCACCGCCTCCCACATCGATCCTTCGTCCAGTTCTGCGTCACCCAGGTGCGCATAGAATCGCCCGGAATTCGGCTGAAGCCCGTGCGTATCGAGGTAGTCGCGGGTGAGCGCCCCGAATGCCGCAGCCGGACCCGCCAGCCCTACCGAGCCGGTCGAAAAATCTACCGGCTCGGGGTCCTTCGTCCGGCTCGGGTAGGCCTGCAGCCCACCAAAAGCCCGGAACTTCTCAAGATACGATTCGTCAAGGTCGCCCAGCAGGTAGTGAATGGCGTGAAAGACCGGCGAGGCGTGGGGCTTGATGGCGATACGGTCTTCGCGCTTGAGCACCTCGAAGAAGAGCGCCGTCAGGATGGCGACGGAGGATGCGGAGGATGATTGATGCCCGCCAACCTTGGTGCCTTCAGTGTCTGGTCGGACGTTGTTGGCGTGGTTGATGATCGCAGTCGCCAGCCACAACACGCGGTCTCGCACGCTGGCCCGGACCCGGTCGATCCCCTGCGTCGGCACGCTGACCATGACCTCCTCCGCGAATCAAAGCGACAGGATTCCCGGCTCGCTATTGCCCGAACCAGCCGGTATTCGTAACGCCCCGCCAGGCTTAGAAAAAAATCCTGCGACGGCACCGACATAGTAAACGAACTGCGAAGCCCGCGACTGCCACCAACGCGTCCCGAGCGCAGTCATCGGAGCCGAGGGACCCGGGGCAGGGTCGCGCCTTGCCATCATCGCTCACCAGCCAACCCCAACTCCGTCATCTCGACCGCAGCGGAGAGATCTATGGCGATCTTGCCAGGCTCCGCTACTCAAAAGCGAAAACCTCCGATCACTCCACGCTGGTCGGGAAGCGGGCAGAAGCACAGTCGGAAAGCAGACAGAGTAGACAATACAATTCCTGCTTCCCCGAAACTGATAAACCACCTATGACCGTTTCTGAACGTCGCAACACGGCCCGCTTTTCTGCCAACGGCATCTACCGCTACCTGCTAACTCGCTCACTCGGCGGTTCGGCGACCTGCCTTTTCATCATGCTCAACCCGTCGAGTGCAGACGCTGAAAACGACGATCCAACGATCCGCCGGTGCATCGGGTTTGCGAATCGCGAAGGATATGGACGCCTCGAAGTCGTGAACCTCTACGCGTACCGCACCGCCGAACCTCTGCTACTGTTTGCCCAAAACGATCCAGTCGGTCCCGATAATGATCGCGAGATCTCGGAAGCGCTGACTCGATCCGACCTGGTTATCGCCGCATGGGGCAATCAGGCCGAAGCTGACCCCGACCGGGTGGCCGCGGTGAATGCATTGATCGAACGTTCGGGCAAGCCAACGAACCACTTCGGGCTGACGAAGCTCGGACACCCGAAGCATCCGCTTTTTCTGAGGGCGGACGCCGGATTGTTGTCTGCGCAATTCCTCTAGTTATTATGCGACTGTTGGAGCTTCGCCTCTCTTGAACGCAAGGAGAGCCTTCTGAAGTCTAGTACCCGCACTCCATGTCAGTTCATCACCTTCGAATGCACAACGATACAAACCTTGCAGATTTGAAGGGACTCGAACTCGCTTGTCCCACAGCAGAATCACACGGCGTTCGTAAAGGACGTACGCTGCGCCGATCTCGATGAGGACGTTTGGATTAACATCGTACTCTCCTTCTTCGTCCGGACCTTGGTCGGCATCTGCTGTGACACAAATTATCGCAGCTGAGCAAACCCGCATCGCGTCAAATACTTTGTCGGGCACCGGGATCGCTCCCGTCTCTTCTTCAACTGCCACGATGGGGTTAAATTCCCCAAGTTCGAGTAACTCCTTAGCCTGATCAAGGACTACCTCGTTTTTCCCATGTGATACAAAAACGTTACGCGAATAGGCTGGTGGTTCAGGCTGGTCTTCTGGTCGTTGTTCTGGCGGCCTAATTACTTCTTCACCGACGTCAGTTCGCTGATTCGGTTCGTCATCGGAACTAGCTTTTGTATTTTCCTGCTTTGGCGACTCGTCTGGAGAGGAATCTGCGTCGTCCTGTTTACTGTCAATGAACACATATTGATCTCCTTGGATGTCTTGAAACAATCCAGCGAAGTTGCCATTAGCGATGATCAGGTCAAAAGCACCATCGACACGACTTGAGTCGATATCGAATTCGTCGCGGAGTACGTTTTTCGCTATGTCAGTTCTCGGAAACCGATTGCGATCGTATCGCCTGAGGAATGTCCCTGGGATCCTGGGCTCTAGCGATGCGATCTCTGTGGCAGCAGCGGCATCGCCTTCCTTGCGAGGTGCGACTATCGCCCGCCCTATTTCCGTTAACGATATTTCTTTAGATTTATATCCACCCACCACTAACCCGTATCCGACAGCAGCACCTGCTAAGTACCGCCATCTAGTGCTAGTTGGCTTAATCCCTACAGCCTGAGCGACGAAGATCGGAGATGTTGGTCTTCCCGCAAATTCCCGATTAATTGCGACAGGTATCCGCAAGGCTTCCTCTAAGCTGTGTGAGGGGAGATCACTTTGACTAATGCGTACTCGTTTTGACGGCATCACCACCTCGATTCTCTGTGGTGCCCGTTTTTCAGAGATTATAGCAAATAACTGGCATCTACGTAATCAGCAATAATCTGATTATGTCAAACAAGCGCAGATACCCGAGTGAATTGCGTTAGATAACGCGGAAAGGCACTGAATTAACATGGGTTGAGGCTGACCGGCACATGTCGTTTAGCACCCCCCCCTACCCCCAGTCCTTCGAGTGGAAATCCGGGACCGACTCGGTGATCGGCGTGTTCGTTTCGACCACTATGTTCATCGTGCCCTCGCGCCGGGAGACCGTTCCCGTCGCCAGCAGCAGCGGCTCCTTGATCTTCAGCTTCAGGCGCTGGTAAACCGCCGGCCAGACGATCAACGGCGAAAGCCCGAACTCGTCCTCGAGAGTCAGGAACACCGTCTTGCCGTTCGGCTTCTGGCGCCGGATCACAAGACCCGCCACCGAAATGCGATCGCCACTGGCGTAGTTCCTCACCTCGTCGCTGCCTATCACATCGGGCGGCAGGTGCGGCCTGACCTTCATCATCAGGTGCCCCCCCGGGTAAACGCCCGTGGCCGAGTACTCGCCGATCATGCGGTCCCAGCTCGACTCCGCCGGCAGGGCCACCATGTCCTGTTCGACCGGCATCTCGAACGCCATCTGGCGCGACCCGTCCCTCTTCTCGCCACGGGGCCGGTAACGTAGACCCGACTCCCAGCGCAGGTGCCGCCGGTCCGCAACGGGGCCAAAGTCAGCCCCAGCCCCATTCCCAGCCCCAGAATAGGAACCAGCTTTCTCCCGCACCGCCAACTCGTCGAAGCTATCGAGCGCACCCGCCGCCGACAGGTAATCCAGCACCTCCTGCTGCACACCGGTCCGCGTCATGAAATCAGCCAGCGAAGCGAATTTTTTCTCCCCGACCCCGGCCCCGCCCCCGCCCCCTGCCCCAGCGCGTGCCTCGAGAATCGGCCCCGCAGTGGCAGCCCTCAGCTTCGCCACATGAGTCAGCCCCATCCTCAGCGCACCGTCCTCGATCACCGCCTTTTCACTGCTCAGGTTCACATCCGGCCCCAGCACCCTGATCCCGTGCCGCACGGCGTCCTCTTTCAGCGTTTCCAGGTTGTAGAAGCCCATCGGCTGGTTGTTGAACAGCCCGACAAAGAACTCGAGCGGGTAGTAGTGCTTCAGCCACGCCGCCTGGTAGGCGGTGATGCCGAAGGCGAAAGCGTGCGACTCCGGGAACTGGAACTCGCCGTGGAATGTTCCAAAGATCTTGAGCGCGACATCCTTCGACACGCCCTTCGTCGGTGCACCCGCAATGAACTTGTCCTTCCAGTGAGCGACATGCCGTTCGTTGTTCCGGCGGGTGAAAGCCCTGCGCATCTGGTCGCCCTCAACGGCGGTCATGCCGCCGACATACATCGCCAGCTCGCCGAGCTGGTCCTGGTAGAGCGGCACCCCGTAAGTGCGTTCCAGCGCCTTCTTCTCCAGCGGGTGGTCGAACTCCCAGTCGAGGTCCTTGCCCATGTGCCGCCTCACCAGCAGCGTCACACCATCGTTCACACCGACACCGGGACGTACCGCCCCGACCTCCCATGCCATCTCGGTCAGGTTGCGCGGGCGGAGCCGGGTGACGGTCTGCATCTGCGCGGCCGATTCGATCTGGAAGACGCCGATAGTGTCGGCGTTGTGGATGTCGGTGTAGACCGCCAGGTCCTCGAAGTCGATGCGGGATATGTCGACCCTCTGCTCGGTCTGTTTTCGGATGAGTTCGAGCGCCTCGGAAAGCTGCGACAGTGCGCCGAGCGCAAGGAAGTCGATCTTCACGAACCCGGCGTCCTCGGCGGCGTTTTTGTCCCACTGGCAGATGTACCGGCCCTCGATGGCGCTGCGCTGGAGCGGCACGGTTTCTGACAGTGGCCGCGCCGAGAGGATCATCCCGCCGGGGTGCTGGGCGAGGTATTTCGGGAAGTGGTTCAACTGCCCGGCGAGCTCGATGAGCATCTGCCAGACGGGCGCATCGACGCGGTCCCGGAACTCGGGCAACTCGGCCATTTCCTTCGCGAGACCGGGGATCGAGCTGTGACCGTCGAGTCGCTTGTTGAGCCACCCCAGGTCGTCTTCGGCAATCCCCAGCGCCTTGCCAAGGTCACGGACCGCACCGCGTATCCGGTAGGTCGAAATCATCCCGGTGAGCACGGCGCGCTCGTAGCCCCAGCGTTCATGGATCCGGAGGATCAGCTCGGCACGGATCTCACGTGGAAAGTCGAGATCGATGTCCGGCGGGGCCAGCTTTTCGTCGCCGTCTGTCTCGGGAAGGAACCGGTCAAGCCGCAGCCCGAACTTGAGGGGGTCGATGTGCGACAGGCCGGTCAGGTACCCGATCAACAGCGCCACCGATGAGCCACGCCCGCGCCCCGGTGGGTTTTCTTCAATGGGCAGCCTCGGCTCAACTAGCCCGAGGTCTTCCTGCACCTCGCGGGCGATCCTGATGATGTCGTAGTACTGCAGCAGAAATCCGACCAGCTGGTGTTTTTCGAGCAGCGCGAACTCCCTGTCGAGTCGTGCGACCACCTCGGGGGTGAGACCGCCGTAGCGGCGGACCGCCGCGGCTTCGCAGATCTCCCTCAGGTAGCTCGATTCGGTGTGCCCGGGCGGTAGAAAATCGTAGATTGGGAAGTCGTAAATCACGTCGGAAGTGAGATCGAACTGGCACCTGTCTGCGATCTTCACAGTGTTGGTCACAGCTTCCGGGTGGGCGCTGAAGAGCACGCTCATTTCTGTGGGTGATTTCAGGAAAAACTGGTCGTTAGGCCGGCGCTCACGGTGGCTGGCTTCGAGCGATTTGTTGTGCCTGATGGCGACTAGCGCATCGTTGAGCCGGTGGCGCTCGCGAACGTGGTAGTGAACATTGTTCGTGCCAACGATTCCCACCCCGAGCTCGTGGCCCAGCGCGGCCATGCCGCGGTTCCTCTCGGTGTCGCCGATCACGAGGTTTTGCTGCAGCTCAAAGAAGAAATTGTCCCTGCCAAATGCCTCGATATACCTGCTGGCAGCGCGGCGGGCAGAATCGATATCACCAGCGGCCACGAGAGAGGAAATCTCACCCCGACGGCATCCGGAGAGGCAGATGATGCCCTCGGCGTGTTCGGCAAGCAGCGCAGGGTCGAGATGGGGGTCGTTGCGCTCTTCGGCATCGACATGCGCACGTGTCGTCAGCAGCGAGATGTTCCGGTACCCGGCGGCGGTTTCGGCCAGCAGGGTTAGGTGGGGCCTCTCGCCCGGTTCATGCTCGGTGCTGGGCGGTTCGTTGAGGCCGCGTGCAAGGGTTAGCTCAATACCGATGACCGGCTTAATGTCAAGCTCTTTTGCCGCCTGGGCGAACTCCATGACTCCACTGACGTTGTCGTGGTCGGTGATAGCGAGCGCATAAAGACCCAGCTGCCTGGCGGTCTGCAGCAGATCCCAGGCTTCAGACGCCCCCTCCTGGAAGGAGTAGTTGCTATGAGCATGCAACTCCGCCCAGCCTGCTGGATTTTCTGCCGGGGTCGCACTGTGTCCCCTCTCCCTCGCCCCGGCGTGCCCCGCGGACGCCCCGGCTACCCGTTCCTCGTTGATCGCCTTCTTGATTCCGCGTCCACCTGTAACCCAGCCTGCATGCACCGGGTTGTCACCGACCGGCACCCCCGACTCACGTGACTTCGGCAAATCCGGCTCGCCGGGGTCATCAGGCCGCCGGTCGGGCGAACCGATCACCTCCCTGGCAGGCAGGGCCTTTTCTATTTCCAGGAAGTCCTCCATCAGACTGCGGCAATCCCCCTATCCGGCCTGGCGGAACCAGTTGTTGGCGATGAGATCGAGATAAACGGTCAATTGCTGGCCGTTTTCGAGCCGGAGCGTGTAGTAGAGTCGGGCGATCTCCTCTTCGGGCCCCCGCCACCATTCATCGTTCACCTTCCACAGGTCTTCAACCTTCCCAACCTCCACCCACCTACCATCGGACAACAGCGAGCCAGCCAGTCCCCTCTCCCTCACCCTGGCGTGCCCCGCGGAGCTTCCTGCGCGACTTGCACACGCCAGTCCTCTGGCAAGTGCGCCTCGCACGCCCGGAGCTAAAGAATCGGCCTCTCCCCTCTCCCTGAAAGGGAGCGGGTTAGGGTGTGGGTCGCGCGCCCTGCCGCCATCGCGCCTACCCCCGCGCCCTCGCGCACCCCGCACGTCCGTCACCTCAAGCACCTCGACAATCCTGAACAGCACCCCTTCCAAATTCTCGAACACCTCGCTATTCCAGAACCTGACCACCTGGTAACCCTCAGCTTCCAGGTATTGCTGCCTGTCCATGTCGAGCTCTTTTTGCCCTGCGTGATGCCCGCCATCCAGTTCGATAATTAACCGCGATGACCTGCAGCAGAAATCGACGACGTACGGCCCTACCGGGTACTGCCGGGTGAACTTGTACTTCGGAACCTGTGTTTTCCTGAGGTGCTTCCAGAGCAGATTTTCCGCCGGAGTTGCATTGCGTCGGAGTTCGCGAGTTTTTTGCGTTAGTTCAGCCGACGGCCGCGCGCGCCTTCGGACCAACCCACCCTCCAGCCCCCTCCCTGCGAGAGAGGGAGAACCGGCCTGTCCGTGCACCCCCCTCCGCCCACGCGGCGACGCGACGGCCGATGGCACCTGCACGGCAACCGGAATCCCCGTCGAGTCGGTGCGGACATACACAACCCGCGGCGTGTTAAGCGGCTTGATCCCGCCGGAATGAACACCCCGTGTTTTAGGCATGCCGGAACCTCACTTGGCCCTGGTGTGCCCCGCGGAGCTCGCGCGGTGCCCAAGCAATTCGATTGCGCCCGGCACCAAACGACCAGGGTGTGGGTCGCGCCCCCCCCGGTACGGAGTCCCGGAGATGAGGATGTGACTTACCCAACTGCCAACGACTCCCCACCAGCCCCACCGGCCCGGTCGTTGCCGCTGTCATCACCGTCACTCCCACCACCACTCAACTGGACCAGCGCGTACCTGCGCTCGGGGATTCGCGACCACGGCTCAAGCTCTCTCACCTGGTAAATGGGCGGCGCCACCTTCAGCCGGGCACGCAGCTGGCTGACCGTCTCCCGCAAATCGTCGTCACGCTTCACATCCCTCCACATCGACTCCTGCCTGCCCGCCTCCCCCGTGATGCCCGAAAGAGTCAGCCGCATGTCCTCCAACGGACCCGGAAACATGACCGTATCGAGCTTCGACTTGATGGCGAACAGGGCCTGGTTTTTACTGCCTGCCGGGTCCTTGAAAGCCACCCGCATGGTCCACGGCGCGTGCTGGAAGACCTGCGACTGGAGACTGGCCTGGCGGGCAAAGCGGCGTGAGAGTTGCGAACGGCCGTAAGCGCGGCCAAGCAGACTTTCGAGGGCTGGAACAATGGTCGCAAGGCTGGCCGTGGGGTCGGGAAAATCGAGGTGCTCCGATACACCCAGCACGCTCCGCTTCGGTATCAGTGGGCGGTTGTCGATCCCGTTTGCCAGCTCCCATGCAGTGCCACCGGCCAGACCGAACTGCGCCTCCATGGGGCCACGCGTGATATCCGCGATATGGCCCATCGTCGTCAGCCCGAAGGCATGCAACCTCTTAACCAGCCCGTAGGGAACCGGCAGGGAGTCCACGGGGAAGCGATCGAGAAACCGTCCCGGTTCGCCCGTCACCTTTCGGCCGCTGTTTGCGCGGCTCAGGAGAGAGGCCGCATAGGCCATCCACTTGTTATCGCCAACCCCTATCCGAAGGTCGAAACTGTCGACCGCGCTGGCCAGCAACCGCACCACGTGGGCGTCGTCGCCGTACAGCCCTTCCAGTCCCCAGATACCCACGTAGGCAAGCCCCGGGGCTGCCGCTTCGATGTCGGGCACAAGGCGTTCGAGGTTCTCAATTATCTCGTCGAACACCAGCGCGTAAAGTGGAGTGTCGGCCTCGATCACCAGCACCCCCCGGTGGCGCGATGTCGCCTCGGTGAGTGGCATCCCCGGCATCGCGTCGGGCAGGTCGGGAGACGCCGCGAGCACAACGCGTGCCGAAAGAGAATCACCAGAAGCGCTAAAGGCATTCGTCAGTTCTTCGGAAAGGTCGATCGCCCTGCCCGCGACGATGGCCGAACGATCGCGAAGTTCCGGCTTCCTTGCGACCTCGACCTGCCACGGGAAGTTGGGAATCCGCAGGCAGGCGATTGTCTTCGTTGCTACCGTCGGGGAAGTCGTTATCGGTCCACCCGCCAGGTCGCCCGCCAGATTGCCTAACCGGGGGGTGAGGAGGGCAGGTGGCCGGGTGCCAGCACGCTGGTCTTTGATTGCAGTGTGTTGCCGGAGTTGCGACCGCGACCGGCTCGAGTGACCCACCTTCTGACTCCTTCCTTATGTCTTTCAGTTAGCCCTTCGGTTTGCCCGAAAACCCGGGTCCTTATCCCGTGGCGGAAAAACTGCACGGCCACCGTCCCGTCTCTTCAGCTCTTTGCGAGGGGTGGCCCCGGTTGGAAGACCAATAATAGAACACATGTTCTAAAAAGCAAGAGGGGCTGGCACGCAGTTCACGGGCGCGCGCCGAAAACCGGGCAGGCCGCAGGGTGCTGCAGGACACCGTGGAGGGAGAATCAAGGGCTAACTGAAAGGCAAAAGCAAAGGCCCGGACGTTACGTCCGGGCCTGCTTCGGAGGAGTTTGAACTACGGCTACTGAAATACTGCCGGGCTAACCGGCTCTACGCCGCCGACGGGGGTCAGCCTGGCTTGCGCGAACCGAGCAGAATCGCTGCAACGGCAGAGGCAACTACGGCTCCCGCAATTAACTTTTTCATTGCCGTGTACCTTTCCCATGTTGTGTCACCAGATCAGCGGTAGACGTGGTGCTTGCTGCGTTCAACTTAATCAATTCGATGCAGCGAATCACAAAACGGTTCCCTACCGCGGGCGGGCTTTCTGAAAGGTCGAAAACATACGACCCGTTGAAGCGCCGAAATGATGAAGCGCCGAAATGACAGCCCACAGCCCCTGCTTATCCACCGTATGCACCCACAACCCGGCGCGTCGATAACCAATAAGTGGAATATGTGCTGCGTTACACAGCGACGTTCACAATGTAGTCTGGCTTCACCGTCGACATCGATTGAACGCTAACGGCAGGCCGGTGATGCCAGCATGGCCGTTACCGGCAGTCGGCGTCGGCGGCGCTTCGCTCGCATGAAAATGGCCCAAAGACCGAAAAACAGCCACGCGAAACGAAAACCAGGCGAACAAAACGAACACATCAAATGAGAAGCTCCCAACTCTTCGGAAAGACACTCCGCCAGGCCCCGGCCGATGCTGAAAACATCAGCCACCAGCTGCTAACGCGCGCCGGGTTCATCCAGCAGGTAGCGGCCGGCATATTCAGCCTGCAACCACTCGGCAGCAGGTCTATCACGAAGGTCCGCAACATCATCCGAGACGAAATGGACCGCGTGGGCGGGCAAGAAGTCGACATGCCTGTAATCCAACCCCGGGACCTCTGGGAAGAGTCGGGCAGGGCCGAAACGTTTGTACCCCCGCTCGTCGGATTCAAAGACCGCCGTGAGCGGCAAATGGTCATTGCGCCGACCCACGAAGAAACAGCCACCTCAATGGCCAGGGCCGGAGTAACCAGCTATCGCGACCTGCCCTTCACGATCTACCAGATCCAAACCAAGTTCCGCGACGAGACGCGCCCACGCGGCGGCTTGCTGCGAGTACGCGAATTCGAAATGAAAGACGCGTACTCGTTCGATGCCGATGATGAAGGCATGGACCGCAGCTTCCAGGCGATGGTCGCTGCCTACAAGCGTATTTTCAAGAGGTGTGGACTCGATGATGTCGTAATGGTCGAGGCCGATTCCGGTGGTATCGGTGGAAAAGA
>JASLNQ010000270.1 GCA_030745955.1 Dehalococcoidia bacterium
CAGAGGCCAGCACTGGCCTCTGTGTGAGATTGACTGATCATGAGATGCTACCCCTTCAGCTGGTTTAGAGCAGTCAACCGTGTCCCTCCTCGGGAGAAAGGGAGTTCCGAGTGAAGTTCGGGATAGTCGTGTTCCCGGGTACATGGAGCGACCGGGATACGCACCATGCGGTCGCCGGTGTGCTGGGTCAGGATGCGGAGTACATCTGGCATGGCGATGACAGGCTCGATCAGTTCGACGCCATCGTGCTCCCCGGCGGTTTCTCGTACGGCGATTTTCTCAGGTGCGGGGCGATCGCCCGTTTTTCACCCGTGATGGAGGCGGTCCGGGGATTCGCCAATAGGGGCGGTCCTGTAATCGGGGTCTGCAACGGTTTCCAGGTTCTGTGTGAGTCGGGGCTGTTGCCGGGCGTGCTGATGCGCAACGACCACCTCGAATTCCGCTGCATCTGGACCGATCTCAGGGTTGAGAACGCCACGACGATGTTCACTTCAACTGCCAGGGAGGGACAGGCCCTTCACATCCCGATGTCGCACGGCGAGGGCAATTTCCAGGCCGACGACGGGACTATCGAACGGCTGGAGGGCAACGGGCAGGTGGTTTTGCGCTATGCCGACGCGGCGGGGGCGGTCACGCCCGAGATCAACCCCAACGGCTCAATCAACAATATCGCCGGGATCATGAACGAGCGCGGGAATGTGTTCGGGATGATGCCGCACCCGGAGAAGGCCTGCGAGGAGCTTATTGGCAGTGACGACGGCAATGTCATTTTCAGATCGATGATCGAAAACGTGGTCGGTTCGCTCGCGTAAGCGCAACCACTCCAGTAATTTATTCCAGGTCGAAATGGACTTGGAAAATCCCTGAGGCGAACGGAACGATATAACCAGATGACGGTCAGCCAGGAAATTCTCGACGAAATCGCCCTTAGCCGTGCCGAGTACGAGGCAGTAATCGACCGGCTCGGCAGGGAGCCGAACTCGCTGGAACTGGGGCTGTTCGGGGCGTTGTGGTCGGAGCACTGCGGCTACAAGCACACGAAAGCCCTCCTGCGCACCCTGCCCTCCTCGTCGGAGCGGATGCTCGTGGCGCCGGGCGCTGAGAACGCAGGTGTGATCGACCTTGGCGACGGTCTTGCAGTGGCAATGAAAGTCGAATCACACAACCACCCATCGGCGATCGAGCCGTTCGAGGGCGCGGCGACCGGGGTCGGGGGGATCATCCGTGACATTTTCGCAATGGGGGCCCGTCCGATCGCCCTGCTCAACTCGCTGCGGTTCGGCCAGCCCACCGACGCCCGGACCCGCTACCTGCTGAACGGGGTGATCGGCGGAATTTCCTCTTACGGCAACTGCATCGGAATTCCCGATGTCGGTGGCGAAATACTCTTTTCGGACACTTACAAGGGAAACCCGCTGGTCAACGCAATGTGCGTTGGCCTGATCGAGCACGGGAAGATGGCGAGCGCTTCGGCAAATGAGCCGGGTGACCTGTTGCTGCTGGTGGGCGCCGATACCGGGCGCGACGGGATTCACGGCGCTTCCGGGCTTGCATCACGGACCTTCGAGGAGCAGGCAGAAATGCGTTCGGCGGTCCAGGTCGGCAACCCGTTCCTTGAGAAGGTGCTCATCGAGGCGTGTCTTGAAGCGCTGGAGATTCCGGGTGTTGTCGGCCTGCAGGACTGCGGCGCCGCCGGTATCACATCGGCAGCCATCGAGATGGCCGAGCGCTCAGAAATGGGCCTTCAACTGTTTATCGACCGCGTCCCGAGACGTGAGGAAGAGATGACCCCATACGAGGTGATGCTGTCGGAATCGCAGGAACGGATGCTGCTGGCGGTAACGCCCGGAAAAGAGGGGCCGGTATTCGAGTTGTTCGAGAAATGGGACCTTGACGCTACCGTAATCGGTGAGTTCGAAAAGGGCGAGAACGTCAGGATTTTCGACAACGGCGAAGAGGTGAGTTCAACCCCGGTCGTAACGCTGACCGATGCGCCCGAGTACAGGTTTTCGGCCCCGAAACCTGCGTGGCTGAGCAGGCTTCAGAACGCTGATCTGTCGACCGTGCCGGTGCCTGATGCATCGCCGGACGACGTTCTGTTGAGGATGCTCGCAGCCCCGAATATCGCCTCGAAGTTTCCGGTGTACAGGCAGTACGACTACCACGTGCAAACCAACACCGTTATCGAGCCGGGTGGCGATGCCGCAGTGCTCCGTCTGAAAGGATCGAAGCGTGGCATCGCCCTTTCGACCGACTGCAACGGCCGGATCTGCTACCTCGACCCGAACGTTGGCACGGCCATTGCGGTTGCCGAAGCCTGCCGCAACCTGTCGGTCACCGGGGCCGAGCCGGCCGCACTTACCGATGGCCTGAACTTTGGAAACCCGGAGACACCCGACGTTCAGTACCAGCTGACCGAAGCCATTGCCGGAATGGCCCGGGCGGCCGATGCTTTCGGGATCCCGATCGTCAGCGGGAACGCCAGTCTCTACAACGAGTCTGCGGGCACGGCAATATTCCCGACATCGATTATCGGATCGCTCGGGGTCCTCGACGATGTTGAAAAACACTCCACTATCGCACTCAAGTCCGAGGGTGACGCAATAGTGCTGCTCGGTTCGGACTCGACGTGGGACGACACCGAGGGACTGGCCGGGAGTGAGTACCTGGAGTTGGTTCACAACCGGATCGAGGGCCAGCCTGTCCTCGACCTGGACCTCGAGGTGCGTGTCCAGGCCGTTTGCCGGGATGCGGTGAGGCGCAGGCTTGTTTCGTCGGCGCACGACGTATCGGACGGCGGCCTGGCCGTCGCGATCGCCGAGAGTGCGATCGTTGGTGGTATCGGCGCTTCGATCAGCGAGTCGCCGGGTGCCGGGAGCAGGCGCTGGGACGCTGCAATGTTCGGTGAGTCGCAGTCTCGAATATTGCTGAGTGTGCCTGCTGACGCAGTGACCGACCTCGAGGCGCTTGCCGCAGAGCAGAACGTGCCGGTGGTCGTAATAGGCGTGGTTGGCGGTGAATCGCTGGCGTTCGGTGACTCGATAGCGGTCCCGCTTGATGCTGTCGCCGATGCCTGGAACAACGGCTTTACCGCGGCGACTTCCGACTAACCGCCAGATGACACCGTCTTATATCGATATCTCGACTTTAATCGAGCGCTACGACGGATTACTCTTCGATTCGTTCGGGGTGCTGGTCGATGGGATCGAGGCCCTTCCCGGTGCGTTGGAACTGGTCGACCGAATGAATGCCGGGGGTGTGAACTATTTCATAGTCACCAACGACGCCTCGGAATCCATTGATTCACGGATTGCTACGTTCAGGTCCCAGGGGTTCGAGATACCGGGCCACCGGATCGTCAACTCGGGGTCGTTGATCGCCGGGTACTACCGAGAGCACGGACTGGAAGACCGACCGACCGTGGTGCTGGGGACGCAGGACGCCCGTGATTACGTGATCGCCGCTGGTGGGCGGCCTGTTGAGATGCCGGGTCCGAACGATTCAGAAAGCACACCCGAACCTGATGTTGTGGTGGTCGGTCACAGTGGGCCGCACGACTGGGAGGCGACGCTCGAAGTGCTCCTTGGCCTGTTCAGCCGGCGATACGAACAGGGGAACCCCGCCAGGCTGGTCCTACCGAACCCCGACTTCGTTTACCCGAACGGTCCCGGATCGTACAGGTTTGGCGCAGCTGCG
>JASLNQ010000271.1 GCA_030745955.1 Dehalococcoidia bacterium
GCTGACCTGGCCCAAGGGTTTCCTTGTGAGTTCAGTATCGGCAGGAGGCTTCATGTGCGGTACCGAGCACAGGGCGTTCGGCGACATCTTCGTCGAAATGGCCGGTTCCACGGACGCATCCAGGTTGACGGAACTCGCCACCGAATTCTTCGACGAGATGCGGTACGTGGCTCCTCAGGTTGGTATCGTGAGCACTCCCAGGTTCCCCCTGATGAACCCGGCCGTGATCGAATCGTGGGAAATGCTTCCCGAGGGTAAAGGATCCCTTGGTGGGCTGAACAACTTGCACCGAATCACAGTGAAGTAAGCCAGGGCATTCCCGTCAGACGCATTGTGAGGCTTCGGGGCACTACGCTCCGAAGCCTCACAATGCGATGGGGCTCGGTGATTCTCCAGCGGAGCATGGGTAGTCGCGTTTGCCGTGGCACAATCAGGTCCGCTTCAAGTACGACGTTCAGGCAGATAAGACCACATTCATGCAGCGATTCATTATCAGGCGCATTCTCTATATGTTTGTCGCGCTCGTTGCGGCAACCTTGTTCGTGTTCCTTCTTGGCCGCGCCCAGGGCGACCCCCGCAATCTCCTGATCCAGGAAGGCGGATACGGAGTCACTCAGGAGACATGGGACCTGATCGGGAAGCAACTCCACCTGGACAAACCCCTGGTGGTTCAGTACCTGATTTGGCTCGGAAAAGTCCTCTCGGGCGACCTCGGCGAATCGGTCGGAGACCGGATACCGGTTGCCCGCCAGTTGTCAGCCAGGATCTGGCCTACCGTTTCGTTGGCCGCGCCGGCCTGGATTCTGGCCATTATCATTGGTACGCCACTGGGGATATTGTCCTCGATCAGTCGTGGATCTGTGGCCGATTACATTGCCCGGGGATTCGCGCTTGTCGGCCAGGCCGCTCCGCAGTTCTGGCTTGCATTGATGGGGATTCTGGTTTTCGCCGTGCATCTGCGGTGGGTCCCGGTAGCAACACCAGGCGAGGGATTTGCTGTCAGGAACTACATCCTTCCTGTAATAGTCCTGGGTCTCGGCCCAACGGCCGCGTACCTAAGACTCACACGTTCAGCCATGTTGAACGTCCTTGATACCGAATACATCAAGCTGGCACGGGCCAAGGGTGTAGGCTCTGGCATGGTGATTTGGAAGCACGGATTCCGGAACGCGGTGATACCGTCCCTCACCCTTTCAACCCTCGTCCTGGCCGGGCTGATCACCGGCTCGATTGTTATCGAAACCGTATTCGCTTGGCCTGGAATAGGGCGCCTGGCTTTCGAAGCGGTATCCAACGGCGACTTTCCGGTGGTTACCGGAACAGTTTTGTTTTTCACACTTTTCTACCTGGTGCTGAATTTCATCACCGATTTGATGTACGTTGTCATCGACCCACGAATCAAGCTTGAGTGAGGAGTAGGCCTTGGCGGAACCCGCTGTCGAATTTGAAAGCGTGCGTACAACACCTGACACCGTCGTACCCGGTCGGGGGTTAGTCGGAAACGTCTGGTATCTGTTGCGACGATGGCCGATCATTCCGATGATCGTACTCGCTCTGCTCGTGATCGGGGCGCTGTTCGCCCCGCTCCTGACACCACTCGATCCGATCTACCCGGACCTGCTCGATGCGAACACGCCCCCGTTCTGGTTGTCCGAAGGCAGCATGGAACACCCGCTGGGCACAGACAACATAGGCAGGGACGTTTTCAGCAGGCTACTTTTCGGTGCCCGTATCTCCCTGATGGTGGTCATAGTGGCAACCCTCAGCAGCATGGTGGTTGGCACCGTGGCCGGAATGGTGGCGGGCTACGCCGGCGGGAACATCGATGAGATCATCATGCGCGCCGTCGATATCTGGTACGCGGTGCCGTTCATCATGGTGGCCCTGGTGCTCGTGGTGGTGTTTGGTAAAAGCACCGGCATGATGATCATTCTGCTCCTCCTCCTGGCCTGGACAGGGGGGGTCAGGAACGTTCGGGCCGAGGTACTCACCTTGAAGGAGTTCGACTACGTGGCCGCGGCGCGGATCGCCGGCGCGGGACCGAGCCGGATTCTTCTGCGTCACATTCTGCCGGGAGTGTTCAACACCGTCCTGGTTATCGTGACGTTGCGAGTGGGTGCGCTGATTCTCGCCGAATCGACTTTGAGTTTCCTGGGTGCCGGCATTCCCGCTCCTCAACCCGCCTGGGGTGTGATGGTCGCCGATGGACGAGACTATCTTCGACAGGCCTGGTGGATTTCGACCATACCGGGTGTCGCAATTTTCCTGGTCGTGATGTCATTCAATTTTTCTGGTGACTGGCTCCGGGACCGCCTGGACCCGAGGCTCAGGCAGATCGATTGATTGTGGAGCATGTTGGCGTGTTAATCGTAAAATCCGTCGCAGGAGGTGACACATGACTCGGTGGTTCATGTTGGTTATCGCCGTATTGCTCCTGGGTGCTGTGGCCGCAGTCGCCTGTGGTGGAGGCGATGACGGCGCGAGTGGCGGTGGTGGGTCCGACTCGGCTGCAAAGCAAAATGCTCCCGATCCTCCGACACCGACTCCCGGTGGAGGGTTCAAGTTACCCGAGCTCAAGTTGCCCGGTGGTGTTGACACGCAACCGACGATGGCAGCGACTGCAGCGGCAGCTGAGGGCGCGATCGTTCCTGATGCAGCACGCGGGGGCACTCTGTTCACCTCGGCAATCGGCTGCTCCGGATGCCATTCGACAGGTACCGACACGATAATTGGACCCGGACTCGCGGGACTGAAAGATCGGGTGAAGGATAGGATCAGCCAGATCTCGGCTGCGCCGCGCGGTGGATCGGCAACGGATGAAGGGACGCAACGTAACCTTCTCTTTACTGCCGAGGACTACGCGGAGAGCTCCATAATGGATTCTCAACGGTACATCGTGCCCGGCTTTGAAGCAGTTCCTATGCCAGAATTCCCCGACCTGACCCCACAGGATGTAGCCGACCTGGTGGCGTACGTTCTCACCCTGAACTGAGAACGTCACACGCCCGCTGCCCCGATCCCAATCCCGGGACGCGCTAGTCTGCCCGCGGTAGTTGCGGCAAGTCAACGCGTAGTTCCGTGTCCGGATGAAATACTGTCCACGCGAACCAGAACTCGTTGCTGTGCTTGATCGCCTGCAGGGTCAAACCCTCGAGTTCACCCGATACCGCGCGTCCCAGAAGATTCCAATGGGAGCCGGTTTCCAGGTCCACGAACTCACTTTCATCACGCCGGAACGTCAATTGAAGCCCGTTGACAGTACGGTGAAAGGCGACAGCCGAACCGCCTGTCGTAGAACTCCCGGTTGAACTCAGAAAAGGTGAAAGAGTGTCATCGTCAAAGAAGATAACGATGTCGGAGCGGCCGATCCGGTCGTTGATTACCTTCGTCTCCGCCAGCAGCTTGTAGGGGTAGGCGACTTCGGCGTCGTTTTCGCTGACCGCGACGACGCGCGCTGTAGCAGGCAGACGTCCATCGACGGACCCGTCGAACATGAACGGTGGGGTTGCGACATCGTCGTAGCCTGCATAGGGAGGGTCGTCATACCTCTCCTTGAACCCGAACCGTTTTTCAGGCCGCAACATCACTTCACCTGCCGGGAAGTTTTCGGCAAAGGTGACCTGCCCCCAGAACCTGTACCACTCGCTATGTTAGTCCGACGGCCCACCTGGGCATGATTGCCTCGGGTGCCG
>JASLNQ010000272.1 GCA_030745955.1 Dehalococcoidia bacterium
ACGAGACCTCGAGGTACTGCCCCTCGCCGGTACGAAGCTTATTGATGTAGGCGGTCAGGATGCCGTACGTTGCGAACATGCCGGCGTTCATGTCGGCGACTGGCACACCGACTTTTACCGGTGGCGAGTCGGGCAAACCGGTAATACTCATCAGCCCGCTCATGCCCTGCGCCACGAGATCGAACCCACCACGGTTTGCGTACGGCCCAGTCCGACCGAATCCAGAGATCGAGCAGTAGATGATGCCGGGATTGATCTTCTTCAGTTCTTCGTACCCGAGCCCGAGGCGCTCCAGCGCCCCCGTTCGGTAGTTTTCGATGACGATATCGGCGTCTTTCACCAGTCGCTTCATCGCCTCGACGCCAGCTTGTTCCTTGAAGTTCAGCACTATGCTCCGCTTGTTACGGTTCATCGCCATGAACGCCACCGATTCGTTGCCGATGAACGGCGGGCCGAATCGGCGGGTATCGTCCCCACCGTTCGGCTTTTCGATCTTGAGGACGTCGGCACCCATGTCGGCAAGCAGCATGCTGCAGAAGGGGCCCGCGAGGATCTGTGAGCAGTCGAGAATGCGTACGCCATCGAGCGCTTCGGGCATGCCAAGGGGATTAGGGAGGGTCTGCATCTTAATTCAACGTTGCCGGTAGGACTGGTGGAGTGCCTCGTTGTTCGAGAACAGCTGTCGCATCGAAATGGCACCGTTCGCTCGTTGCCTGGATCGCGTCGGGCCGCCCAAAAATTCTAGCCCCCGAATCGCAAAGCGGTGGGCCAGCGGGTATGAATTCTCTCTGAGATAATTCGGCCAGGGTTCAAAACGGCACCTGCATCCGTTGCGATTCATGGTCACGATCAGGGGAGTAGAGAATGTTCAATCTGGAAGGCAAAGTCGCGTTCGTAACCGGTGGTAACGGCGGGATCGGACTGGGCATTGCCAGGGGATTCATCGAGCACGGAGCTTCGGTAGCTCTCGCGGCCCGGACCGAACCCAAGCTGGAATCAGCGGTTGCAGAAATATCGGCAATGGGCGTTGACGGTGCCGCCGACCGCGTGCTCGCCGTCCGGTGCGACGTGACCGACCGCGATTCCGTCCGGTCAGCGCTCGACGCCACCGTCGAAAAGTTCGGTGGCGTCGATATCGTCGTGAACAACGCCGGCACCAATCGCCGTGCCGACGAACCGCACCTGCTCTCCGACGAGGACTGGCGTTTCGTCATCGACACGAACCTTACCAGCATGCACAACGTCACCTCGCTGGCATTCCCGCTTATGAAACCCCGCGGTGGCGGCAAGGTCATCAACATCGGGTCGATGATGTCGATCTTCGGCTCGCCCTACGCCTCGGCCTACGCCGCCAGCAAGGGCGGGGTTGTGCAGTACACCAAGAGCTGCGCCGTCGCATGGGCGAAGTACAATGTGCAGGTGAACGCAATTCTGCCGGGGTGGATTGTTACCGAGATGACAGACGAATTCGGCAGGCTGTTCCCCGACCGGTATGCACTGATCGAGGGCCGGACCCCGGCAGGGCGCTGGGGGCACCCGGTCGATCTTGCCGGCACCGCTGTGTTCCTGGCATCCGACGCATCGCAGTTCGTCACGGGAGTGTCGATTCCGATCGACGGCGGCTACAGCGTTCAGTAGCCGGCGGCTGGCGTCCCGCCTTCAACAGCTAACCGCCCGTGGCCAGCAGGTAGCATGGCGCCGACGAAGATGCCGCCACCGCCGCCCGGTCCTTTCACACGCACCAAAATCCTTTTCGGGACTCATGACTCAAGACACCGCGAACAGAAACGATCTCTGGGACTTTTCCCTCAACATCGTCACGCCCACGGTGCGAAGGCTGCTGCCGGAACCGGGCGCAGCGACTGCGCTTGAGCTTGGCTGCGGTGAAGGACGGACTCTGGGCGCCGCGGCGCACCTGTTTGGGCGGGTGATCGGCGTCGACTCACCAGAGATGATCGACCGCGTGCTATCGCGACCGGGCAGGGCCGAGAACACCGAGCTTGTCGCGCGGGAAGCCGGCCCCCTGCCGGTGGATTCGGGCTCCATCGACCTCGTTTATTCGCTCCGGGGTCTCACCCGGCTCGATTCGCTGGCGCGGTTTCGTGCTGAGATCGCCGAGGTTTCACGCGTTCTGAAGCCGGGTGGGGTAGCGATGCTCTGGTTCGGCCGGATCACCCGGTTGCCGTTCGCGCTGAACCCCATCACATGGCTGCGCGGGTATTCGTACGACGAAAGCGCCCCGATCCCGCTCCGGGTGCAGCAGTCGGCGGTCCGCAGGTCACTTACAGAATCCGGATTCAGGTACCCCGCCCTGAGCACCCCGCTGCACCCCGATACCTCGTGGCGGCTGTTCAGGGGCGGGGACCTTAGCTATGCGACCGCCCTGAAGCGGCGGTGAGCGAAGGTCGGGACGCACTTCACTTCCCGCAAGGTCTGAGGAAGGTCAGGATGAGGGCGGAGCGCCGGCTCGTTCCGCGGCCGCCCGGAAAACATTGGCCCGGTACCACGCCAGCTCGCCCACGCTCTCCCGCACGTCGTCCATCGCCAGGTGCGTTCCCTTCTTGTCGGGTGGCCGGAAGTCCTTCGGGTACCAGCGGCCGACGAGCTCCTTGATCGAAGAGACATCGATCATCCGGTAGTGCAGGTAGCCCTCAAGCATCGGCATCTCCCGGTGGAGGAACCGCCGATCGACCCAGATAGAATTGCCGCACAGCGGCGCTTTGCCCTTTTCGGCCCACTTTTTCAGGAAATTCAGGGTCTGCCGCTCGGCCTCGGCGACACCGATTTTGGAGGCCTCGATCCGATCGAGCAATCCCGACTTCTTGTGCTGCTCTGCCGGCCATTTTTCCATGCGGGCCATCTCTTCGGGCGTGCGGTGGATGGCCAGCTCAGGACCCTCTGCGAGCACGTTCAGGTCAGCGTCGGTGACAAGCGACGCGATCTCGACGATCACCTGGTCATCCCCAAGCCCGGTCATCTCCAGGTCAACCCAGAACAGGTTTGTGTTTTTCGGCATCGACCGATTCTATGGCAGGGCCGGTGCGCGCGCCTCCATATGCCTGCCGGAAAAGATGTGACGTTGGTGCGCCCCGGCGGCCCTGTCCGGGCCACCCGGACCGCGTTAGTCCTCCTGCGCGCCCAGGAAGTACGCGCCGATATCCGGGTCGCTGAGGATCTCGCTGGCGGTGCCGGTGTGCACCACTTTGCCACCGGAAAATATGTACCCGCGGTCCGATCTGGCGAGCGATAGCCTTGCATTCTGCTCTACGAGAAGCACCGAGATTCCGTCACTTCGGAGCGCATCGATATTTGCCAGAATCTGCTGTTGATATCTCGGTGAAAGTGCGGCCGTTGGTTCGTCCAACAGCAGGAAGGTAGGATCCGAAATAAGTGCGCGGGATATTGCCAGCATCTGTCTCTCACCACCAGAGAGGGAGGCAGCAAGGTCGTTCATTCGCAACTCCAAATCAGGGAACATTCTGCAAGCCCGTGCGATGCCTGAGATGAGTTTCTTCGCTGTCAACCGGATTCCACCCATCTGCAGGTTCTCGCGAACTGACAAAGAAGGGAACACGTTGTCTGCCTGTGGCACGTATGCGATTCCACGATCGACCAGCCTGTCCGTGCGCCATCCAGACACATCTGCACTATTGTGCAGAACTGTGCCTTTGTGGTGCGTAGCGAGGCC
>JASLNQ010000273.1 GCA_030745955.1 Dehalococcoidia bacterium
TGACCGCATCTGGCGAACCGGTATCATCCGGCGCAGGAAAATTACGAACTCGATCCGTTTACCCGAGTGGAGGTCCGGCTTGGCACAATCAAAAAGTAAGCGGTTGCCGGTGTATCTGTCCGCGAGCTTCTTGTTGGCCGTGCTGCTGATGGTGGCGGTGAGTGCATGCGGGGGCGGTTCGGACAGTGCCGAACTCTTCGCACAGGTGAGTGACCCGGGCCAGACGATCACCGTCGAGATGTTAGATTCGACCGCGTTCAAGGAGTCTCGTGAGTACTCGGTCGAGGGTCTGCCCGGAGCCACGTATGTGAGTTACGGGTTCTTGCGCAAAGGGAGTGGCGATCCCTATGAGTACGAGGTGAGGTTCTACGATTCCCATCGGCAGGCGGTCGACCAGGGCACGGCACTTGCCATTGAGGGTTCTGGCAAAACGGCGGTACTGGATGCCGACGAGGCGACCTATAAGGAGGGCGTGAAGAACCGCCGGGTTATCATCGGGAGCGGAGTGGGCGGGGGCGCCAGGAGTGGAATAGGGCCGAAGTTCGGTAGCTACGCAATTTTCGGGAACATCGTGATGCTGTGCCAGGGATCGGGCGAGGAACAGTCCATCGAGAGGTGCGGGCTTCTGGCTGACGAACTGATTCCAACCGAGTAGCAGCAGGCACCGCGGCGGGTTACCGACAGGACTTCCGCCAGAGTCAGGGCGCAATTACCGGCCGCTGGCTGGCGCAATGATAAGGGTGAATCCCCGAATACCCTCACGGCCAATTCTCGCTTTTCGTCGGCGTTACCCTCCGTAAAGGTGCATAATTGCGCTGTTAGTATCTCGTTGACCCGTTTCGCTGGCAGACAGCTTGATCCTGTCGGATCGCAGGCGAGTTGCCGGGATGTACATCTGGCTCGCCCGCGGTTGCTTGAATATTCACAACACCGCAACCGGAGGGACTGAGCCAAGACATGGAGCTTTGATATGAGAAAAGCAAACAGTAGCGGGGCACGGCTGCTGATCTTGTTGTTCGCAGTAGCGGCGCTGGCGGTAGCCGCCGTTGCATGCGGGGGTGATGACGACGGCACAGGCTCGTCGTCGGGCGGATCGATTGCCAAGATCGACGCCACCGACCGCCTGTACAGCACCCAGGACCTGCTTGATGCCGGTTTCAAAAAGAGCAAGAGCTACGACCTGGAGGGCCTGCCCGAGGCCACCGGCGTGGTCTACGGCTTCTATGGTGTGGACCCTTACAACCGCCTGGAATACGAAGTCCGCTTTTACCCCAGCCACGCCGAGGCCAGCGTGATTGGGGTTGATTACGCCGATGAGGTGACTGGTCCTGAGGCTGTGATCCTGAAAGACGTCCAGCGTTACAAGGAAGGCCTGACGGAGCGGCGCCAGTGTGCGGGGAACGGTGGCCATCACTCCGGTAAGTGCGATAACCCCAAGTACTTCGACTATGTCGTTGTCGGGAACATGGTTGTGCTCTGCCAGGGCAAGGACTCGAGTACCTCGCTCCAGGCCTGTAACGACCTGATGGGCGCGGTGCAGTAACCCGTGCACCATGTAATCAGGCTCGATAAGAAGATCGCCGCGGTTGCCCTGCTGGCGGTGATTTTCGCGGCGTTCGCCGTTGCGTGTGGTTCCGATTCGGGTGCCAGCGGCGGTGAGGCCGCATTCCCGAAAGTAGTCGCCAGCGACCGTATCTACACGATAGACGACCTCAAGGACGCCGGGATCAAGGCGGTCAAAAAGTACGACGTCGAAGACCTGCCGGGCGCCGAGTTCGCCTGGCGGACCGTGTATAACCAGCTCGACTACGAGGCACGGTTTTACGCGACCCACGAAGACGCTGTCGCCCAGGGGACTTCATTCGCAGATTCCGTGACCGGCGAGGACGCGATTATCACGGGCGATGAAATCATGTGGGAAGAGGGATCGAAAGACCGCAGGAAGTGCAGCCGCGCTTCCGGGACGCCGCACTCAGGCTGTTCCTACTCGCCCCGGTACCTCGAGTACGTAATCAGGGGAAATTTGATCCTGTTCTGCGAGGGCAATGAATCGACTGATGCATTCGACAACTGTGAGAATTTGCTGACGCTGCTCGCGGATCCGGTGTAGAACCCGGTTCGCCCTCGATCCTGAAGTTCAAAGGAAACGATAATAGGACCGGCACTGGTGGTGCCGGTCCTTTTTATTGCACGGATTACATGCGGTAGCGGTTACTCAAGAACGTCGATCAGTGCCTGGCACGTCGCCAGTTGCCGTTCGCACAGCATCACGGTGTTTCCCACAACGGCATAGGCGGGGTAAAGGTTTACGACGGGGATGAGGTAGTCGCGTTGCCCGGCTTTTTTTCCGATCACCACTTCGGCCAGTTCGACACCCTGATCGAGTGCGGCGGTGTGTGATTCGTAGAACCTTACCTCGATATCCCTGCTGTCGAAGAAGCCGTACCAGATGTCGGTGGCGCCAGGCACTGTTTCCACATCGAACTGCTTGCTCTTTTTGAACCCTGCAGACTCAAGGTCGCCGATCGTGTAGGTCGCGTCGGGTTGGGTGATCAACCTGATTCCCTCTTCATCGGGTGCACCGACTCCCGAATCGCCAGGGTCGTCCGAAGACCCGCAGCCGGCTGCAAGGGCGATCAGCAGCAGCGTGAGCAGCATGCTCGGCATGGCTTTGGGCTTGTTCCGTGCGACCGGGCGGTTGTGATTTCGGCTCCGCAACTGAGTGCCTGCTTTCCTGATCTGGTCTGTTTTGGGGGTGGGACCGGTGGAAAGCATACCGTATTCAGGTTGCAGCGAA
Organism: Dehalococcoidia bacterium; assembly: GCA_030745955.1. Next base: position 2,798 of record JASLNQ010000273.1, read on the forward strand.
ATCGCGCCTGAAAGTAAAGCGCCCCGCCGAAAAGGCGGGGCGCTTCATTTGCGTCTGTAGTCTCAGGCAGTGGTTGCTGCCGGAGTCTTACTTAGGACCGCGTCAAAGCGTGCAATACCAGCGACCACGTGAGGTGCCATGAGGCCTCGTTCACGTAACCGGAGACATCACTATCACTTACGGGCCAGTTGGTCCATCGCTTCTCACTGAAGATGATGCGGTGGTAGAACTCAAGGATTGGAACGTCCGGGAGTTCGTCGATCCAGATTTCCATGGCTTCGTGCCACAGTTCCTGCATCGTGTCCACGTTATCGGGGTGAGTCTTCGCAACTTCGTCAGTCAGTTCATCCCATCGCTCGTTTTCCCAGTGGTAGAAGTTAACCTGGTGACCACCTGGAATGTTCACGGAGGCCGACTGGTAGAGCTTCATGGTGAAGTACGGGTCACGGACTGATCCGCCGTGTCCGAACATCAGGCATTCGAAGTTACCTTCAGCCATTCGGGATGAAGCATCGGGCGGCTGTGAGTACGAGGCGTTGATGCCCTGTCGCACAAGCTGCTCAGCAACGAGGGGACCGAGGTCCACCCAGGGGCTGAAACCGATGATCGCACAGTTGATTCCGTTGCCCTGGGCGTCAACCCAGTTGCCACTTGAATCCTTCGAGAAGCCAGCACCCTCCATTCGGGCATCGCCCTTGGAAACGCTGAACTCGGTGGTGTCCTTCTCGGCAAGAATGTCCGCAATTGAATCGAAGTACTTCTTCAGCGGCGGGTAGCCGGGCAGGGTCAGCGGGTTGAATGCCGCAGCACCATCGTAGGCCACATCCCTCAACTCTTCACGGTCGAGGTAGTAGCTGAACGCCCAGCGGACGTCCTTCTGGTCGTAC
>JASLNQ010000274.1 GCA_030745955.1 Dehalococcoidia bacterium
TGTCGCCCTCAAGCACCCTCACCGTCGCCGGCACCTCACTCGTCCCCGCGAACAATGTCACTTTGTGATTGTGGCGGACGGCGCGTGGCGCTTCGGCGATTACGCGGAGGGTGGCGTCGAAGGCCGTCGAAGGCTCCAGCCAGCCCGGAACCGTCAGGAGATCGCCACGGAAAACCTCGGAATGGTCCACGCCATTGAGGTTCACCGCCAGCCGCGTGCCCGGCCCGACGCTTTCATGCGATGACTCGTGGACCTGCAGGCTCCTGATTCTCGCCCGCCGGCCCGCCGGCAGGATCTCCACTTCCTGGCCGGTCTTCAGCGAGCCGTCGGCCAGCGTGCCCGTCACGACTGCGCCAAACCCCGAGATCGTGAATGAACGGTCGACCGGTAACCGCGGATTTCCGGTGTTCTCGTGTGAGGGCAAATCTGAAATTATTTGATCGAGCGATGCCTTGAGCTCGTCAAGTCCCACCCCGGTCTCGGCAGAAACCGCGACAATTTCCGCAGCCTCAAGCGTTGTGCCCTCAAGCGTTTCCTGGACATCCAGTGTGACGAGGTCGAGCCAGTCCGCATCGACAAGGTCCGTCTTGGTCATCACCACCAGGCCCCTGTCCACGCCCAGCAGGTCGAGAATCGCCAGGTGCTCTCTCGTCTGGGGCATCACACCCTCGTCGGCTGCAACGATGAGCAGGGCAACGTCTACCCCGCCGGCCCCCATCAGCATGTTCTTGATAAAACGCTCGTGGCCGGGGACATCAATAATGCTTATCTCGGTGCCCGACGGCAACTCCAGCCAGGCGAACCCCAGCTCGATCGTCATGCCACGGGTCTTCTCTTCACGCAGCCGGTCAGGGTCGATCCCGGTCAGCGCCTGGATCAATGTCGATTTTCCGTGATCTACGTGTCCCGCAGTGCCTACAACGAACAAGTTAAAAAACTCTCCCGCTCATCCGGGGCGACATACGCAAGTTGAAACCAACAGCCCCGGCGCCCAACGAATCAACGTCTGTAAAAATCGCGATCTGGGAAGTTTAGACGCGTTCGAGGTGCATTCCGAAGAAAAGGAAGGCCGGGAACTCCCTGTATGCACCGCTGGTGAGCTTGTTATTGGCCCTCGCTCCGTTGAAGACCGGTTCCTCAAGCCGGTCGAGCACGAACCCCTGCTCCGTGAACAGGTTGATCAGCAATGAAACGGGTCGATGGAAATACTGGTGTGGTACGGGCTGCCCGACTATCCCGATTCCCTCGAACGGGTGGGGGACCACGTAATCGAACACCTGCACCGACGTGCGGCTGACGACCTCGTTGGCCTGCTCTTCTTCTTCGACAACGATGCGGCGGCCTGATGAGTTGAACACCGGGTGTGTAACGGAAAAAACGAATTTCGCACCCGGTTTGAGCATTCCCGGCAGGGCAGTGGCAAGCGGAGTCACGACCGCCATGTCCATGATCGCCATCGTGCACACGGTCGCATCGAACCGGTCTTTGCCGAGTGTTTTCAGGAATTCAGCATCGTCGGCCTTGCCCCGGAGATACTCGATACGGTCACCGCAGTCTTGCGAGCGGGTTTGTGCCCGCTCTATGAACCGTGAGGTCTGGTCGAACGCAACCACCTCGGCACCGGTGTCCGCGATCCGGCGGGCCATGCGCCCTGCGCCACAGGCGATGTCGAGGATCAACTGCCCCGGCCCAGGCTGAAGCAGGCGCTCTGTCGTCGGTTCGATCAACTCATCCTGCGACGAATTGCCGTCCCCGATCTTGTCGTCCCACCAATCCGCCATTTCGTCCCACACGTCAGTAGCGTTCTGGGCGAATTCTGGAAAATCGAATACTTCATCGTGCATGGGGAGACTCACCTTGATTGAATTGGGCAACGATGATAGCCGGACTCTCCGTGCCTGCCAGTCTCCAGACCCCGGCTATTCGCCGCCAATGAACTCGGCGAACACCTCGTTGCCCAGCAAACGCCCCCGTTCGCTCAGGCGTATTGCCCGGCCGGTAGTTTCCACAAGGCCCAGGCTCAGCAACCGGTCGATTTCATCCTGGAAGACAACGCCGAGGGTTGTCCCAAACCGGTCGAAGAACCGCGACGCGCTGACGCCCTCGTTCAACCGCATCCCCATCATCATTGTCTCTGCGACATCGGTTGCTGGAGTCGTCACGTCTACCTGTTCGACGGGTCCTGCCGGCACCCGCATGGTCGCCACCGGGTCCGGACCGAGCGGACTGTATGTATCGCCCACGACCGTGACGTAGCGACGGGGAGAAGCCAGGTTCGCAAATCGCTGGCCCGCGACCCACGAATGCGCACCGGCCCCTACGCCAAGGTATGGCTCATTGCGCCAGTAGATGAGGTTGTGCTGTGACTCCAGTCCCGGTTTCGACCAGTTTGAAATCTCGTACTGCGCAAAGCCCCGGGCCACCAGCCTGCGCTGGGCCTCCTCATACATGTCGGCTGCCAGGTCATCGTCCGGGACGGGGTAACGACCGGTCGCAACGTCGACGGCGAGGGGAGTGCCCGTTTCGACCTGGAGTGAGTAGAGTGAAAAGTGGTCAGGGGCAAGCGAGAGCGCCACGTCGAGTGTGTCAGTCCATTGCTCAAGCGACTGGTAGGGGAGACCGTATATGAGGTCCAGCGACAGGTTCGAGAACCCCGACTCGCGAAGCGTCTGAAACGCCTGCCGTGCCTCAAATGCAGTATGCCGGCGTCCCAGCAGCGCCAGCAGCCCATCGTCGAAGCACTGCGCGCCCATTGAAACCCGGTTAACCCCGGCCCCGAGCCACACCGATGCCCGCTCCGGTGTGACATCACCCGGATTACACTCCATCGTCACTTCGGCCGTTTCATCCACCACATACGCCCGCCGCACCTCGGTCAGAATCCCCTCGATGTCATCGGTCGGAAGGTATGACGGGGTGCCACCGCCGAGAAATATCGTGCGCACCGGTGGCCGCAACAGCAGGTTGCTCCAGCCCCGTAGCTCTTTCTTCAGCGCCCCCACGTAGTCCGGGACCTGGTCGTCAATCCCCGCGTAAGTGTTGAAATCGCAGTACGTGCATTTCGTCCCGCAAAAGGGGATATGCAGGTACAGGCCCATCCCGCCGGTGTAGAGCGGAGGGTTGTGTTCGATCTGAGCCAGGTTAGCCATTCAGTCTCCCTGACTGTCGGCAATAGAGATCAGCCCCGCTTCAATTCGCTCCGCCCGGAGTCCAGAGTCCTGATCCGGCACTCCCGTCGTCTGCATTCTGCCCGTCCGGCCGCCCTGCGGCGCGTTGCTCCGGTGCCCCGCCCGACCTGACCAGCTCTTCTTGTTCGGCCATCTGCTTTTGAATCGCTTCGTTCGCCTGCCTCACCCACCGTTCTAGTTCGTCTAACTCCGGCGGCGAGATCAGGAACTTTTCAACCCCTTCGGGCAGCTTGATGGAAGGATCGCCACCGAGCACCAGCGCCGCTTCCGATTCCAGTATTCCCTCCTCGAGCCTTTTCTCAAGGTGGGCAGTACGGTTCTCGGCAGCTTCGGTGTACTTGCCCTGGATCTCATCCGCGACCGTCCGGTTGATCAGACCCACCTGCAAACAGCGACCCCAGTCGATGACCCGGCCAAACAACTCGGTATCTTCAAACTCTTCGAACACCGCACCTGCCGACACGCGCTGGCGCACAACGCGGTGCGCACC
>JASLNQ010000275.1 GCA_030745955.1 Dehalococcoidia bacterium
CGACGGTTATGCCGTGCGGATTCTTGAAGAGTCCGTCGCCCCAGCTGTCGATCATATTCCCGTCGGTGTCGAACACGATTACCGGGCTAGTCCCGCGGTTGAACACGTAGACGCGGTCCTGCTGGTCGACGGCGACGGCCGTGGCCTCGCGCAGCACCCAGCCTTCGGGCAGGTTGCCCCAGTTTTGGCCTGTGACCTCGTAGCGGAAATCGCCTTCGCCAAGTATGACCGGGCCGGTGGGACCGTCGGATTGCTCATGACCTTGTCGGGGCAGGCCGTACTCTTGATTTTCGTTGGTGTTGACCATCTGGGGCTCCTCGGTGGCGATGTTACGCCGTCTGCTGCCGGTGCGTGGGGTGGGGATGGAAAAAAGGACAGGATTGTCCATTGATTTGAAGTACCGGCCGACTTTGCCACGAGGTCCCCTGCCCTGTTGAGCCGATTTCACCGAGAGTACAATCGGCCGCGTCTCGGAATTTCGTGCGAAAAGTGGGGGACATCGAATGCCGAGGATTGATTCTGGCGATCTGAAATCGGCGATGGCCGAAATCTTCATCGCGGCCGGATCTCCAGAAAAAGAGGCACGAATTACGGCGCAGATTATCGTGGACTCCAATCTGACGGGTCATGAGTCCCACGGTGTGATGGCCATCCCTCGCTACATGGACCAGGTGAGGCAGGGATACATCGTCCCGGGTGCGGCGATCGAGGTTGTGTTGGACAGGCCGGCCATCGCCCTCGTCGATGGTCACAGGAATTTCGGTCATGCGGTTGCGCACCGGGCCACGGAGATCGCGATCGAGAAGGCGCGGAAAGTCGGCATCGCTGCCGTGGGAGCAAAGAACGTTCACCATATCGGGCGGGTCGGTACGTATCCCGAGATGATCGCCGCGGCCGGGCTTGGCGGTATCGTCTGCGCCAATTCCGGCGGTCCGTCACATGGCGTCGCGCCGTTTGGGGGTGCCAGGGGACGCACCGGCACCAACCCGATATCGATTGGGTTCCCGAGCGATTTCGAAGGGCCGGTCGTGATCGATATGGCGACGAGTGTCCATGCCAACGGCAAGATCAGGGCGTACCAGCGCGCCGGGGTGCCCTTCCCGGATGACTGGTTCCAGGATTCCGAGGGCAACCCGACCAGCGATCCCACGGAGGTCCGCCAGGGTGGTTCGGTGCGAACTTTCGGCGGCCCCGTCGGCTACAAGGGTTATGGCCTGTCGTTCATGGTTGAGATCATGTCGGGAATGCTTTCCGGCAACGGCTATTCGAGGGACATGGGCGAAAACACGACACCGGGCAATGTCAGCAACGGTCACTTCATCATTGCGATCGACTGCGAGGCGTTCATGCCACTGGAGACGCTGAAGGAGGAGATCAGCGATCTGACCGGGTGGATCAAGAGCTCACCGCCCGCAGAGGGCTTCGACGAGGTGCTGTATCCGGGCGAGTTGGAGGCCAGATCGCGCAAAGAGCGTCTTGCAGGTGGGGTGCCACTGGACGGTGCAACCTACGAAGAGCTGGTTCAACTGACGAGCGAGTACGGTACGAAGACCCGCCTGTTGCCGATGGACTGACGGTTTTTTTCGGCATTGAAGAGGAGAATTTGAGATGGCGTTTGGAACCGGTGATTTCAGGTACGAGCATGTCGAAGGCTGGGCCAAAATACCCGCCTACTTCGATCTGGCCGAAGTGGTGGCGGTCGATACCGATTCCAACGACCGGGTTTTCGTGTTCTGTCGCGGGAACCACCCACTGTTGATATTCGAGCCCGACGGCACTTTTGTCAGCTGCTGGGGCGAGGGTGTGTTCGTTCAACCGCACCGGGTGTTCATCGCTCCTGATGACACCGTGTTCCTTGTCGACAACCAGCGTCATTCAGTCGAGCAGTACACGCCGAGTGGCGAGTTGCTGTTGGAGCTGCCAAAGGAGTACCCGTGGGGGGAGCGGGGCTGGGGCATGCCGTTGATTCTCCGATCACCGTTCAACCAGCCGACGGGCTTCGGACTGGGTCCGCAGGGCGAGATGTTCGTATCGGACGGCTACGCGAACTTCCTGGTGCACAAGTTTTCACCCGAGGGCGAGCTGCTGAAGACCTGGGGCGAGCCGGGGACAGGACCAGGGCAGTTTGCATGTCCGCACAACCTCGGTGTCGACCGGCATGGGACGGTATATGTCTGCGACCGCGAGAACAGCCGTGTGCAGGTGTTTTCCAACGATGGGGAGTTCGTGACGATGTGGGAGGATGCGGGCCGGCCCTCCGATGTCTGGATGGATTGGGAGAACGACATCATTTACCTGGCCGAGGGGCGGGGGGCGACTGGTCATCCGCGGATCAGCGTTCGCGATCTGGACGGCAAGATCCTGTCAGAGTTCAGCGATGTCGAGAACGGTACGAAAACGGGGCTGGGCGGCGCTCACGGTATCGGTTCCGATTCGCAGGGGAACATCTTCACGGCCGAGCGGGGCACCGGGACAATACAGAAGTTTGCTCGGGTAACTTGAGCGCCGTGACTGAGCCTGGTCGATTATTGCACTACGTGAACTCTTATCCGTTGGTGCCGTCCCCTTACGCCGGAGGAGGACGCCGGTGATGACCGTGCTGGTGGTCGGGGCAACCGGAAATACCGGGCGGCCCCTGGTGGAGCAGTTGCTGGCCAGGGGGCACAGGGTCCGCGTGATTGTCCGTTCATCTGACAGGCTCCCAGGTGAGGTTGTGGAAAATCCGAACACGACCGTCACCGAGGCCAGCGTTCTCGACCTGAGTGACGCTGAGATGGCGGAGCAGGTGAAAGGGTGTGATGCGGTCGTTTCGTGCCTGGGCCATGTCATGGATGCCGGTGGTGTGTTCGGGCAGCCGAGAAAGCTGTGCGCCGACGCGACGCGTCGATTGTGCGGTGCAATCGAATCGAACAGACCGTCCGGGCCGATCAAGTTCATTCTCATGAACACGGTTGCGGTCCGGAACCGCGATCTCCGTGAGATGAGATCGCTTCGCGAACGTGTGGTTCTCTCCCTTTTGCATCTCCTATTGCCTCCTCACCGCGATAATGTGGCCGCGGCCGGGTACTTACGCACTGCCGTTGGCAGGGAGAGCGAGCATGTTGAGTGGTGCAGTGTGCGCCCCGACTCGTTGATCGACGCCGAGGTTTCTCCGTACGACATCGAGGAGTCCCCCATCACGGGAATATTTTCCGGTCGCCCTAGCACGCGGTCCAACGTCGCTCATTTCATGGTTGAGCTGATCGAGGATGGAGGGTTGTGGAATGAATGGAAGTTCCGGATGCCGGTCATTATGAACTCGGTGGCCGCTGAATCTCGTAGCCATTAGTAGATCGTGGCATCAACGGTCCCGCCTGGAGTTTTTTTACGAGGTCTTCAGCGGACAGCTCGTTTGACGGGCGCGCCCCGAGTTAATATTTCGGCCTGAATTGTGGTTGTTTTTTGATGCTCGTTTATCCCTGGGGACCAAAATGCGAACTGTGAACGTAGGAAAGCTCGACATCTCGCTGGGCGACGCCATCTACTCGCTCCGTGCCATCCGGCGTCTGAAGAAGGATGCGATCCCCGACGAAGACCTGAACACAATCCTCGATGCTGCACGGCAGGCACCAAACGGCGGTAATCAACAGGAATGGCATTTCGTCGTGGTTCGTGACGCCGG